>JAWVDL010000001.1:0-2721 GCA_033857355.1 Gaiellaceae bacterium
GGCGCGAGAGCGTGCCCAGATAGAGCGTCTCGAGATGCGCAATGTTCGTGTAGTCGCCCTCGATCGTCATCACGGTCTCCCACGGCTCGAGCTTGTCGCCGTCGTAGAGCGCGTGGACGGTCAAGCCGTCGAAGCCGTCGCGGTCGAGCGCCTCGCGCACCTTCCAGACCAGCCGCTCGTTGACGCCGCGAGGGTCGAAGTCGCCCATCTCGTTCCAGAGCGCGCGGTCGACCAGCTGGCCGGAGGTGTCGAGACGCACGCCCCAGAGACGTGGCCCAAGCGCCCGCGCTACCTCGAGCGCCGTGCGCACGGAGTCGTTCTCGAAGTCCACGAGCACGACGACGTTCAGCTCGGCCGGCGCCCACTCGGCGAACTTCGTCGCCGCCAGAACGGTGTTCCCGCCGTACGCGGCGATCAGCCCATGCGGGACGGTTCCGACACCCTGCCCGCCCCACCACGAAGCCTGCTCGTCCGTGGTCACGCCGATCGGCGCGCCGACGATCCGGCCGGCGACGTACGCCGCGTAACCGTCCCCGGTCTGGACGCGGTGGTGGTCGTGGCGCGCCGGCATGAAGATGATCGGCTTGCCGCGGGCCGCTTCGAGCACGCGGACGACGTTCGTCGTGATCAGCGTTCGGCGCGAGAGCGTGCCGAGATAGAGCGTCTCGAGATGCGCGATGTTCGTGTAGTCGCCCTCGATCGTCATCACGGTCTCCCACGGCTCGAGCTTGTCGCCGTCGTAGAGCGCGTGGACGGTCAAGCCGTCGAAGCCGTCCTGGGAGCAGAGCTTGAGGATGGCGATCGCCTCGTCCATCCCGCCGAGGTAGGCGTGGTTTCGCTGGAAGACCTGCATCAGGACGCGCGGGCGGCGTCCGTCGGCGAGGAGGGTCTCGCGGGCGTGGTTGAAGTACGCGTCGGTGTAATAGCCCTTCCGCATCTTCTCGACGGGAAGGTCGAAGATCTCCGGCGGCAGGCGCCGCCTCGTCTCAGTCGGCGTGCTCGAGCTCAAGGCAAGCCTCGAGGGCTGCGTTTGCCACTTCGAGCTGCTCGGGCGTCGGCTCGGCGGTTGCGAAGCGGTGCTGCAGCTCGTGGCCGGGACGCGCGAGCGCCTTCGACAGTCCGTGCTCGGGGTTGCGGACCATCCAGGCGAAGATCTCCGCCGCTGCGCCGAGCGCTCCCACCGACGAGGCCAGCCGAGCCGGCCCGCGGAACTGGGCGGGCGCTTTCGACGCGAGCGCGTTGCCGACCGCGGTCGTGGCCAGGATCGGGCCGACGAGATGCGACCCGCAGCGCTCGTGCTCCTTCTCCCGCGGCTCACCGTGCTCGTACGTCCCGATCGACACGTGCTCGGCTCCGTGGTAGGCAGCGAGGTCGCCGCCGCGCAGGGCTAGCGCCGCCGGAGCGACCGAGAGCAGTCCGCTGACGAGCTCGCGTACCGTCGGCCCGAGGTGCTTCGAGTCGCGCACGACGCGTACGACCACCGCGCTCGCGACCATCGACGCGGCGACCGCGGGCCGCTCGAACGGGAGCCGCGCTTCGGGCACCGCGCGGCGCACGCGGGGCAGGAGCGCGATCGCCTCGAAGATCTTCGCCGCGCCACGCAGGATCGGCAGCCTGACGTCCGCGGCCCGAAGACTCTTACGCTCGGCAACGACCTTCAGCTGACCGTCCGGCAGTCGCACCGCGCAGGCCCAGGCGGTCGGCCCGTGCACGAGCACGCCGTTCGGAAGCGCCATCCCACCGAGCCGGATCTTCTCCTCGTGAGCCATCTCCAGGAGGTTATCGACTCAGAGTCGAATTCCGCCAATCCCCCGCGCGACATGCCGGAGGAACTCCACGCCGAGCTCGAGGTCGTCCACGGGAACGCGCTCGTTCGCGGAATGGATCAGCAGCGCGGCGGTCTCGGGATCCATCGCCTTCGACGGGAAGAAGCCGTACGCAACCGTCCCGAACGCCTCGCGCATCCAGTGGCTGTCCGTGAACCCGGCGACGATCACCGGCACCGCGCGCGCCTCGGGCTCGATCGTCTGCACGAACTCGTCGATCGCGTCGAACAGCGGCGACTCGAGCGGCGAGCGCGTGCCGCCTTGCCCCTGGATCCACTCGAAGTCGTAGTCGCCGTCGCCCAGGGCTTCGCGCACGATCGCCTCCGCCTCGTCCTGCGACTGATCCGGCAGCAGCCGGCAGTCGACGGTGACCTCGCACACGGCAGGGATGACGTTCCTCGTCTGCGAGGCGGAGATCTGCGTCGGAGAGAACGTCAGCGCGAGCAGCGGCTCGACGAACGCGCCGAGCAGCGGATGGATCGCGCTCGCCAGCGGAACGATCTCCTCGGCCGGGGGCGCGTCGGCGCCCGTGAGTGTGCGCACGAGCGCTTCGATCTCGGGCTCCAGCCGCGGCTTCGGCTTGTAGGCGCCCAGCCGCTCGATCAGTGGCGCTGCCTTGACGAGCGCGTTGTCGGCGATGCCCGGCATCGAGGCGTGGCCGCTTCGGCCCCGCACGGTCAGCTTGAAGGGCGACGACATCTTCTCGGCCGTGGCGCAGAGGTAGAAGGGCCGACCGCCGAGCTCGAGACGGTCGCCGGCGCCCTCGTTGACGGAGTACTCCGCCCGCACCGCATCCGGATGCTCCTTGACGAGCCACTGGAGCCCGAAGCCCTTCCCCACCTCCTCGTCGGCCGCGGCGACGAAGATCAGGTCGCCTTCGGGCTCGAAGCCCTCG
>JAWVDL010000002.1:0-5286 GCA_033857355.1 Gaiellaceae bacterium
GAAGGAATATCCGGTCGATCCCGACGCTCCGATGGGCGTGCCGAACGTGATCCGCACCGGGGAGCCAGAGCTGATCCCCGACATCCCGGACGAGTTGCTCGTCGAGGCCACCCGCGAGACGCCTGAGTTGCTCGAGATCCTGCGCCAGCTCGGGCTGCGCTCGGTGATGACCGTTCCGCTCGCCGCCCGAGGCCGAGTGCTCGGCGCGCTCTCGTTTGTCGCGGCCGAGTCGGGCAGGCGCTACGGCGACGAAGATCTCGCGATCGCCAAGCACCTGGCCCGCCGGGCCGCGCTCGCGGTCGACAACGCCCTGCTCTACCGCGACGCCGAGGAGGCTTTGCGGGCACGTGACCACTCGCTCGAGACCCTCCACTTCCTCTCCGAGGCGAGCGAGCTGCTGGCGTCGTCGCTCGAGATCGAGACGACGCTTGCGAATGTGGCCAGGCTCGTCGTGCCGGCCTTCGCGGACTGGTGCGCGGTCGACCTGCTCGAGCCGGACGGCTCGCTGCGGCGGCTTGCGGTCGTCCATCGCGATCCGGCCAAGGCCGAATGGGCCGAACGGTCGCGTACCCAGTTCCCTCCGCGCACGACCGAGCAGGAAGGAACCGGGCTCGTGATGCGAACCGGCGAGCCCGCCCTCTACGCGGAGATCACCGACGAGCTGCTCGTCGAGTCGACCTTCGACGAGGAGCACCTCGAGACCTTGCGGCAGCTCGGGATGCGCTCGGCGGTCGTCGTCCCGCTCGCAGCGCGCGGACGCCTGCTCGGCTCGTTGATGCTCGTCTCGTCCGACGAGACGCACCGCTACGGCGAGGACGACGTCGCACTCGCTCAGGAGGTCGCGCGGCGCGCGGCCGTCGCAGTCGAGAACGCGCAGCTCTTCCGCGCCGCGGAGGAGCGGGCGCAGGCGACCCTGGCGCTCTCGCACGTCGGCGACGGAGTCATGCTCGTCGACCGTGCCGGAGTGATCCGACTCTGGAATCCCGCCGCCGAGAGGATCGCCGGTCTCAGCGAGGCCGACGCGGTCGGGAGCCCCGCGCGCCAGGCGCTCGACGGGTGGGAGGTCTTCGCCGAGCTCGCGCCTGCGCGAACGGCCGAAGGCCCCTCGGCGAGCCGGCCGGTCACCGTTCCGATCGAGCTCGGCGGGCGCGAGCTGTGGCTGTCCATCTCCGTGGTGACGTTCGGCGAGGGGACGGTGTTCGCGTTCCGCGACCTGACGGAGGAGCAGGCGGTCGAGCGGATGAAGGCCGACTTCATCTCCACCGTCTCGCACGAGCTGCGCACGCCGCTGGCGGCGATCTACGGCGCGGCGCTGACGTTGCGACGCGAGGACGTCGATCTCCACGGCGAGCGGTCGCAGGAGCTGCTCTCCGTCGTTGCGGACGAGTCCGACCGGCTGGCGCGCATCGTCAACGACATCCTCTGGGCGAGTCGTGTCGACTCCGGGTCGCTGCAGATGTCGATCGAGCGTTGCGACGCCCAGGAGCTGACCGAGAGCGTGCTCGTGGCGGCGCGACTCCACCTGCCGGAGAACGTCACGGTGACGCTGAACGCGCCGGCCGATCTCCCGCACGTCGCCGCCGATCCGGACAAGGTGCGCCAGGTCCTCACCAATCTGGTCGACAACGCGATCAAGTACTCGCCCGACGGCGGCGACGTGCAAATCGCGCTCGACCAGGCCGGTCACCGAGTGCGGATCTCGGTCTGCGACGAAGGCCTCGGGGTTCCCGCGGGGGAGCGCGCCCGGATCTTCGAGAAGTTCTATCGCCTCGATCCGAACCTGACCCGCGGCGTCGGCGGCACCGGCCTGGGCTTGTACATCTGCCGCGAGCTCGTGCGTCGGATGGACGGGCGCATCTGGGTTGAGCCGCGCCATCCCCGCGGCTCCAAGTTCGCGCTCGAGCTACCGGTCGCCTAACAAAGTCGACGTAGCCAACGCCCCGCCGAAGCCGATGAGGCCGAGGCCCGCGATTGCGTCCGCGGCTCGAACGGCGCGGCGTCCGATCGCGCGGCGGGCCACCGCCGTTCCGCTCGCGAGCGCGCTCACCCAGGCGAGGCTCCCCACTCCGACCCCGGCGACCAGGAGGACTGCCCCACCTGCCGTATGCGCAGCGCCGGCCGCGCTGGCCGCCGCGAAGACGGCCGCCCAGGAGGCGATCGTCAGCGGGTTGGACGCAGTTCCCGCGAGCGAGGTGAGGAATGCCTGTCCAGGCGTCGCCACCTCGGCGTCGAGCTCGCCGCCGAGGCGAACGCGGAATGCGCTGTAGAGCGTTCGCGCGCCGAGCCCGATCAGCACGGCTGCTCCCACGAGCCCGAGCGCGAGCCGGACCGGCTCGAACGCGAGGAAGGGAGCCGCGCCTGCGGCTCCGCACGCGGCGTAGAGCGCGTCGACGATTGCGATACCCGCGCCGATCGCGAGGCCTGCGAGCCAGCCCGAACGCAGCGTTGTCCGCACGAGGAAAAGCGACATGGGCCCGAGCTGGAGCGCGACGAAGAAGCCGAGCCCGAAGCCGACGGCGAACGCGTGCATGGGCGAATTGTCCCAGAGCAGAGAAGAGGCGCGGCCGGAGCCGCGCCTCTCGTTCGTGCCGGGAGCTCCGCGGGTCTAGTACCCGGGCGGCGGAGCTCCGTCGTCCACGACGGTGCGGCGGCGAACGCCACCGGGACCGCCCCATGACGACCAGAAGATCATCGACAGCACGATGCCGGCGATCCCGACGATCAAGAGGATCCACCCGACGGTGTGGATGTTCAGTCCGCTCACTGTGGTGTTCACCGCGAACGCGAGGATCGCGCCGATAGCGGTGAGGAAGATTCCAACTCCAAGTCCCATGAGACCTCCATTCGGGGTTTCACTCACGTGCCCTCAGGGTGCAATGGAGAAACGCTCGAAGGGGCATTCTGGGTGCGCGAAGGCCGCTAGTTGCAGGTGTTTCGCAGTCCCGCAGCTCCCCCCTCCCGCGCGCGGTCTCTTGAAGTAGTCTCGTGCCGCAGTGCGGAGAGGCTCCATCCTCCAGCTCGTCGTCATCGGCGTGATCGCAGGCGCGATCGCCGGTGCCGTTGCGTACTTCGTCCCGTGGCTGCCGAAGCCGGCGACGCTCGAGGCCGAGCGGATCGACTGGGTCTTCTGGTTCGTGACGATCATCTGCATCGTCATCTTCGCCCTGGTCAGCGCGGTGATCGTCTACTCGGTGATCAAGTTCCGGGTGGCGCCCGACGACGACACCGACGGGCCACCGATCCATGGGCACACCGGGCTGGAGATCCTCTGGACGGCCGTGCCGGCGGTGCTCGTGACCGCGATCGGCGTGTTCTCGGCGATCGTGCTGGCGAAGAACGACAACCTCGGCAAGCACCCGCTGCACATCGACGTGATCGCGCAGCAGTTCGCCTGGTCGTTCAAGTATCCGGAGTCGAACGGGCTCGCCTCGACGGAGCTGAGGCTGCCGGTCCATCGCTCGGTGCAGCTCCGCATCCACGCCCTCGACGTGCTCCATTCCTTCTGGGTCCCCCAGTTCGGCCAGAAGCAGGACGCCGTTCCGGGGCAGGTGACGACTCTCCACATCACGCCGACTCGCGTGGGGCGCTTCCCGATCAAGTGCACCGAGCTTTGCGGCCTCGGACACGCGTTCATGCGCGCGACCGCGATCGTGATGCCGGTCGCCGCGTACGACGCCTGGGCTTCGAAGCAGGGCCAGGCGCAGAGCACCGGCGGCGCGGACGCCGGGAAGGCGATCTTCGACTCGAACGGCTGCGCCGCCTGCCACACGCTCAAGGCCGCCGGAGCCACCGCGAAGGTGGGTCCCGACCTCGATAGGCTGCCCGCGCTCGCGAAGGGCCCTGGGAAGGCGCTCGACGTCTTCATCCGCGAGTCGATCGTCAAGCCGGACGCCTACATCGAGAAGGGATATCCGCCGAACGTGATGCCGAAGACCTTCGGCTCGAGCCTCTCCTCCAAGCAGCTGGACGCGCTCGTCAAGTACCTCGTCGCGTCGACGAGGGGAGGCGGCGCGTGAGCGAGACCGCCGTCGGCCACCAGCAGGAGCTCCGGCACGATGCGCACGGCGGGCCGCCGCCGGTCCACGGCTGGCGGCATCTGATCGCCCCGGGCTTCGTGCGGGCGCTCTGGATGGCGCCGCTCTTCTTCGGCATCGGCGCGGGCATCGTCGTCCTCGCGCGGCTCTGGGGCAGCTGGCACCCGTACTGGAACTGGTGGATCGTCATCACGGTCGGCGCCCTGACCGCCGCGCCGATCGGCTTCCTCGCGGGCATCGGCAGCTTCGACTACTGGGTGCGCTACGCGATCGGCTCGCCGACCCGGCCGGAGGACCATTCCGGCCACGGCGCGTACAGCTGGCGCGACTACTTCCGCGTCAACACCGACCACAAGGTGATCGGGATGCAGTACCTGGTCACGACGATCTTCTTCCTGCTCGCCGGCGGGATGCTGGCGATGCTCGTGCGCGCGGAGCTGGCGAAGCCGGGGATGCAGTTCTTCGACAACCAGACGTACAACGGCCTCTTCTCGGTGCACGCGTCGCTGATGATCTTCCTGTTCGTGATTCCGGCATTCGCGGGGCTCGCGAACTTCGCCGTGCCGCTGATGCTCGGTGCGCCGGACATGGCCTTCCCTCGGCTGAACGCGCTCTCCTTCTGGCTGCTGCCGATCGCCGGGATCATGATGCTGGCGAGCTTCCTGTGCCCGGGAGGCCCGTTCGCGAACGGCTGGACGAACTACGCGCCGCTCTCGACGCACCAGCCGCTCGGGACCGTCTTCTTCTCCATGGCCGTCCAGTGGGCCGGCGCGAGCTCGATCATGACCGCGCTCAACTTCCTGGTCACGATCATCACCATGCGCGCGCCCGGACTCACGTTCTGGCGGCTACCGCTGCTCGTCTGGGCGAACTTCACGACCTCGCTGCTCGTCGTGATCGCGACGCCGTTCATCGCGGGCTCGCAGTTCTTCGTGATGTTCGACCGGATCATGCACACGCACTTCTTCGATCCGAGCCAGGGCGGCTACGTGCTCGGCTACCAGCACATCTTCTGGTTCTACTCGCACCCGGCCGTCTACATCATGATGCTGCCCGGCTTCGGCATCGCTTCCGAGGTGATCTCGGTCTTCTCGCGCAAGCCGATCTTCGGCTACCGGCTGATGGCGGTCTCGCTGATGGCGATTCTCGTGCTCGGCTTCTCGGTCTGGGCGCACCACATGTTCGTCTCCGGGATGGCGCCCTGGCTGCGCGTCCCGATGATGATCACGACGCTGCTGATCGCGGTGCCGAC
>JAWVDL010000003.1:0-3421 GCA_033857355.1 Gaiellaceae bacterium
TCCCGCATGCGGCTCGTCCTCCTCGTCCTCGTGGCGGCTCTCGCCGGCCTGTTCCTCTTCCAGAAGCACAGCAACGCCGCCGAGGAGTCGCGCCTGGCCGTGATCGCGAGCCAGATCGCGCGAAGACCCGTGACGATTCACTGCCAGGGTGCGGTCGGCCAGGCGCTAGACGTCAGCGCCGAGGCCGGCTCGGTCGAGTTCGACGCGAACGGGCGGCCGGCGGACGTCGCGGACGTCAAGCGGAAGGTCTGCCAGCGCCTGCAGGGCTTTCCGAAGGCGCGGAAAGGCACAAAGTTCGATTGCCTCGACACGCCGTCGCGCTGTGACGCGTCCGTCGTGAACGACGCCATCGCACTGGACGTGCTCGCCCACGAGTCGTGGCACCTCGAGGGAACGCGGAACGAGGCCGTGACGGAGTGCTACGCCGAGCAAACCGTCGGGTTCGTGGCGACGAAGCTCGGCTCGGACGACGTGCAGGCCCGCGGGCTCGCGCGTCTCGTCCACCTGCTCGTCTATCCGCGGATGCCGGACGAGTACCGGTCGGGCGAGTGTCGAGACGGCGGCCTTCTCGACCTGCGGCGCGGCTCGTCCGCCTGGCCTAGCTGACGACGGCGCCGCTCCAGGGCTCGAGCCGGAGGCGCCCGCCCACGCGCTCGCCGTCCCGCTCCCTGCTTGTCGCGATGGAGATCGCGCCCTGGACGCCCTCCACGGTCTCCGCCGAGTCGGAGAGGTTCAGCGCCACGATCGTCCCGCGGCCCCGCCGCCAGGCCCAGCTGCTCTCGGTGGCGACGAGCGTCGCGTAGGCGCCGCCGCGGAGATCCTCGCTCTCGCGCCGAAGCGCGATCAGGTCGCGGACGAATGCGAGCGTCGACCCGGAGTCGCCTTGCTGGTCGGCGACGTTGCGCCCCGCGAAGTCGCCGAAGGGAAGCCAGGGCTTCACGCCGGGCTCCGTGAATCCGGCCCCGTCCTCCGGGCTCCAGTGCATCGGCGTGCGCGCACCGTCGCGACCGGCGATGTCGCGGACGTCCGCGCCGGAGACGTCGACCTGCGGCAGCCCGAGCTCGTCGCCGTAGTAGAGGACGGGCGTGCCGCGCAACGTGAGCAGCAGGAGCAGCGCGCAGCGCACCTTCCGCTCGTCGCCCTCGCACCAGCGGGTAGGGAAGCGGGGGAAGTCATGGTTCGACCCGGTCCAGACCGGCCATTCGTCCGCGGAGAAGACCGCTTCCGTCGCCTCGACGACCGGAACCATGATCTCCGGGTCGAGCGGCGCGAGCATGAACGGGAAGTTGAACGCAAGGTTGAGCTCGTCGTCGTGCTCGCCGTGAACGGACGAGAGCGTCGGCGCATCCATCGCCCACGTCTCGCCGAGCAGCAGGCGCGGCGGGTCGTAGGAGTCCGCGAGCGTGCGCCAGCGTTTGAGCACGTGGTGAGTCTCAGGGATGTCGGAGTGCTTGCCGAACTGCTCCGGCTCGCCGTCCTCGTCGGGGAGGCCGCGCTGCTTGACGAGCTCGCTCACCACGTCGATGCGAAACCCCGCGACGCCGCGGTCGAACCAGAAGCGCTGCACGCCGTCGAAGGCGGCCCGCACTTCCTCGTTCCACCAGTTCAGGTCGGGCTGCTCGGGGAGGAAGTGATGCAGGTACATCTGCTCCGTCGCCGGATCGAGCTTCCACGCGGGACCGCCTGCCCCGAACACGCTGAGCCAGTTGTTGGGTGGCGAGCCGTCAGGCTTGGGATCGCGCCAGAAGTACCAGTCGCGCCGAGGCGACTCGCGCGCCCCGCGCGAGTCGGCGAACCATCGGTGCCGGTCGCTCGTGTGGTTGGGGACGAGGTCGAGCAGGATCCGGATCCCGCGTGCCTCGGCCGCCGCGACCAGCTCGTCGAGGTCGGCGAGCGTGCCGAGATCGGGATGCACGTCGCAGTAGTCGGCGACGTCGTAGCCCCAGTCCGCATTCGGGGACGGCATCGTCGGGTTGAGCCAGATCCCGTCCACGCCGAGCCACTCGAGGTACTCGAGCCGTGACGTCAAGCCCGCGAGGTCGCCGATGCCGTCGCCGTTCGAGTCCGCGAACGAGCGCGGATAGACCTGATAGAGGACGCCGTGGCGCCACCATTCCCCGCCCGTCACCGGCGCATTGTTTACAGCGCGCGGGTTTCTACACGCGGGTCAGCGTTCGATGAGGCCGGCGAGCGCCTCGACGACGCGGGGATCGAACTGCGTACCGGCGCAGCGCTGCAGCTCGGCGACGGCCTCCGCGGGGGTCCGGCCGGCACGGTACGGGCGATCCGTGGTCATGGCGCTGAAGGCGTCACAGCAGCAGACGATGCGGGCGACGAGCGGGATCTGCTCGCCGGCGAGCCCGTCCGGGTAGCCGCTGCCGTCGTAGTGCTCGTGACACGACCGGACCAGGTGCCCGACGTCCCCGAGGAGGCCGCCGACCTGCACGAGCATCCGCTCGCCCTCCAGGGTGTGGGTCTCGATGAGCGCGCGCTCCTCGGCATCGAGCGGGCCGGGCTTGTCGATGATCGAGGCGGGAATCCTGATCTTGCCGATGTCGTGCAGCAGCGCGGTGAACTCGGCGTGCTGCCGGTCGCGCGAGTCGAGGCCGAGCGCCTCGGCGACCTCGACGGTCAGCGAGACGACGTCTCGGCTGTGGCTCCCCGTGTACGCGTCGTCGGCCTCAACGACGTCGCCGAGGAGGAACGCGGTGCCGCGATAGGCGTGGCCGAGCTCGACGGCATGGTCGATGCGCACCCGCCGTTCCCGGGCGAACACGGCCAGCAGGCCGAAGAGCGGCACGACGAGCAGGAAGGCCGAGGGATGCCCCGCCGCGGTGAGCGCGACGGCCAGTCCGACCGGGGCGAGCGTCGCGTCCACGAGGTAGACCCAGCCGAGCGGCTTGAGCAAGGCCCGTGGCGAAACCCCGACGCCGAGCTTCAGCCGGAGCGTGTTGGCGGTGAAGTCGAACGCCCACTGGGCCCCGAGCGCCGCCGCGTAGACGGGCGCGCGCGACAGCCGCGGCGGTCCGTCGGCGAAGAGCGCCAGGACGAGCACAGGCCCGACGGAATGCCAGGCGCAGACGCCCACGGAGAAGAACATCCGCTCGACGTGCATCTTGCGGGCGACGACGTCGACGAGGTTCGCAAGCGCGATCCCTCCGGCGACGCAGAGCGGCGCCAGGCCGAGCGGGACCAGGAAGAGGAGCGGGACGAGCACGAGCTGCGTCGGGACGGCGGTTCCGGTGCCGATCTCGAACTCGACGCGGAAGGCGACGGCATAGGCGCCGACGAGCAGCGCGGCGGTCAGCCAGCGAAAGCCGGAACCGGGGAGCAGGAGCGGCAGCGCGGCGGCGACGACGAAGAACGTCCCACCGACGAGGACCGCCGACCAGCGATCGCGGTTGCCGACCCGCAGCACGCG
>JAWVDL010000004.1:0-4273 GCA_033857355.1 Gaiellaceae bacterium
GCTTTCCCGCACATCTACGAGGGGGTCGTCTACCTCTACGACTGCGACGACACGCTCGTGTGGAAGGGGACCGTCACGCTGAGGCCGTCCTGAGGCGGCTGTGCGGCGGGATCGCCGCGCTCGCGCTGGCACTCGCCGCCGGCTGCGGAGGAGGTGCGCACAGCAGCCTTGCGTCGAGCTGCGATCGCCAGCGCTCGGCGCTCGCGCAGATCGGACCCGTTGCCAGTCTCGCTCAGGCCGAGCGGGCGATCGACCGGGTGATCCCGATCGAGGCTCGAGCACGCGACGATCTCCGCGCGGCAAACGCGCGACCCGCCCTCGTGGAGTCGTACGAGCGCGCACTCGCCGACGCGCGGCGGCTCAGGGCCACACTCGCCGGAGCCGACCCAACGCAGACCATGTCGCCACTCCAGATCGGGCCCTCCGGCGGCCGGCGCACCGTCGAGCGCGCCCGCCTGCTCATGCGCGAGGCCTGCGGCTAGGACCCCGTCCCGCAGTGACGGAGCTGGTTGAGGCAAGTCGAAACGAGCCGCGCCAGCACCGTTTGATCCCAGCCGTTGAGGAAGTCGGCATGCGCTGAGTAGAGCGAGCCCGAGGAGAGCGAAACCGCGGGCCCGTCCGTTGTCGGGTAGCGATAGACGATGCTGAGCGCCGGCAGGCCGATCGGATGCGAGCGGGGGCAGCGCCCGCCGACCGAGTAGGCCATGTGGCTCTTGTGATCGAGCGAGTCGACCGCCTTCCCGTTCCAGCAGTCCGGGAAGTTGACGCGTAGCCGGAGGCTCGACCGGTCCGGACAGGTCGGCGGGTCGCTCGAGCGGGGCACGTTCTCGAGGTCGCCGCAGTCCCAGCTCGTCACGAGCAGGCTCTGCGGACGGTGGGCGAGCCGGTTGCCGGCGATCATCTCGAGCCCCGCCGGGAAGGGTCGCAGCCGCTTCAAGACGTTGCGCTGGTAGTAGATCGTCGCGCCGCTCGGCGGAGTCGGCCGGCCGGCGACCGACAGTGTGGGCATCCAGTAGGCGGCCGTGTCGCCCGCGCGGTTGCAAGTCGTCGCACCGGCCTTGCGGAGCGAGGTGGGAGTCGAGCTCGCGTCGGTCGAGGTGTTCCCGACGAAGCTGTGGTCGTGCGATACGCCCCGCTGGCCCGGGTAAACGATTGGATCGTCCGCCGCACGGTGACTGAAGCCGCAGACGCTGATGAAGTTGACGCCTTTGAGCGTCCCGGCCGACGCCGCGGCTCCGAATGCGAGCGCAAGGCCGAGCACAAACGCTGCTGCGAAGCGGCTTCTCACCTTCCGGTGAGGATAGCTACAGGCCTCCGAAGGGCGGCCTCCCAAATCCGTTGCGCGAGCGGCTGCGTATCCCCTGTGTTCGTTTCCCAGCACAAGGAGGCACGATGAAATCGTTCGTCGCAGTCGCAGCCGGCGGCTTGCTCGCTCTCGCATTCGCGGGCATCGGAGCCGCCGGCCACGCGAAGTCGACCGGGCTCGTCGGCGAGGTCGGGCCGAGCTTCTCGATCGAGGTCAAGAACAACGGAACCGACCTCAAGACGATCAAGCACGGCGTCCACAAGTTCAAGATCGAGGACAAGTCCCCGTTCCACAACTTCCACCTGAAGGGCCCGGGCGTGGACAAGAAGACGTCCGTCGCGTTCAAGGGCGACACGACGTGGACGGTCACGCTCAAGAAGGGCACGTACACGTACCAGTGCGACCCTCACGCCAAGCGCGGCATGAAGGGCACCTTCAAGGTCACGTAGGACTCCGGAAAAAGAAAGCGCCGATCGTCGACTGCGGCCCTCGACGATCGGCGCTCTGACGCGGAAGGAACGGCGGCCACCGCTTCCGCGTGGGGGGAGCTCCGGGGCTACGGACAATGTCCTGCTCACCCGGTTACTGCCTTGCATGACCTAAGAAGCCGGACCGCCGGAGAATCTTGCGCCGGGCTTCGAGGTTCCCTCGATCGAGGGACGTCTCAGCGCAGAAGCAGATACAGGAAGAACGCGACCGCGACGAACAGGGCCGCGAGCGCGCCCAGGCGGATCCAGGCCGGATCGCGCGGGGGCGGTAGCACCTTCACGCGCACATAGGCGTCCCCGCTTCCGGCCGCTTGCGCGAGCCGGATGCGCGTGCCGTCCTCGACGCCCGCGGGCACGCTCACGTCGATCCGCCGTCGCCTCCACACGTCTCCCACACCGCTGCAAGATCTGCACGCCGCCGACACGTTGCGGCCGGTGCCCAGGCATTCGGGACACGGGTCGACGCGCAGCATCCGCCCCGACCCGGAGGCGGACACCCGCTTCAGCCGTCCAGAGCCTCCGCAGTTGGCGCACACCCTCGTCTCCGCCCCTTCGGCCGCGCCCGTGCCGCGGCAGTCCCGGCAGGACTCGCGGCACTCGATCTCGACGGTCCGCCGTACGCCGCGGGCCGCCTCGAAGTGTCCGACCGCGACGTCGACGGTCTGCGCGGCGCGGCGCCGGCGCGTGCGCCAGAACTCGAACAGCGGGTCGCGAGAGCCGCTCGCGAAGCCACCGTTCCCGCGACCTCGATAGCCGATCCGGTCGTAGAGCCGCTTGCGCCCGGGCCGCGAGAGCACCTGGTAGGCCTCGGCGACGTCGCGGAAGCGCTCCTCCGCGTCGGACGCGTCGTTCACGTCAGGATGCAGCGCACGCGCGAGCGACCGGAAGGCCTTGCGGATCGTCTCCGCGTCGGCCTCCGCCGGCACGCCGAGAACCGCGTAGTAGTCCTTGGCTCGCTCTGTCTGCATCTCCCCGCTCGCAGCCGCCACGCCCGCCGGCTCCTCGCGCTCGACAGCGTAGTCCGCGTCGCGGC
The DNA here is from genome assembly GCA_033857355.1 of Gaiellaceae bacterium. Taxonomy (GTDB): domain Bacteria; phylum Actinomycetota; class Thermoleophilia; order Gaiellales; family Gaiellaceae; genus UBA5186. The sequence continues at coordinate 2,828 of JAWVDL010000004.1, forward strand.
CGTCCGCACCGGAGCTTGCAATTTGCGGACTTCGACGCGTCCGAGGCCGTGACCGCAGGCGGCCGATCCGGGTTGTACAGACGGATGCGAAAGGCCTCGCCGATCCTGTGCTGCGCGGTGGCTGCGGCCGCCACGCTCGTCGCGCCCGCGCTCGCCATCGACCCTCCGGCGCCCCCGACCCTTCCGACGGTGACGGTGCCCACGCTGCCGACCCCCACCGTCCCGGTGCCGGTTCCCACGGTTCCGGCTCCGGCTCCGGTGCCGGTGCCAGTGCCCCCGCGCACGACTTCGCCGCTGCCGGCGACGACGACGGCACGTTCGCCGGCACGCTCCGCAGGATCTTCGGGAACGACGGCGACGTCGACGAGCCCGGGCGGCGGGTCGACGTCGAGCGGCGGCTCGGGCTCGGGCTCATCCGGATCGAGCGCGGCGAGCGGCGCACCGCCGCGCCAAGCGTCGAGCCTGGGCCGGGCGCGCGTGCGAGCGTCCCGTCGCTGGGCCTCTCCCAGCGCCAAGCGACCGACGACGATCGTGATCGTGCTGCGGGCCGCGGGGATCGTCGAACTGCGCGTGAATCAGATCTCACCCTTGTGCCGGAATGCGGGCCGAATCCTCGTGCACGGCCATGCCGGCCGCAACGTGATCCGCTTCCGCGGTCGCGTCGGCGGCCGCGCGCTCGCACCGGGCACCTACCGGATCACGCCGCGCCTGCGCAGCGGCAGGCAACTGCGGACCCTGCTCGTCGTCGTAGTCGCGGGCCGCAGTCCCGCTCCCGGGGAGGTCGCGTCAGGCCGCGCAGCCAACGCATGCGCGGGCGGGAGAGAAGCGACCGGAGCAGAGAGCGGATCGACCGCAGCGATCTCCCGGACGGTCGCGGCGCACCCGACCCAGCGAAAGACGAAGCTCGCGCTCGGAGCACAGACGCGGGCGCACGCCTCCAGACGGGGTGGCGTCCTGGGCGCGGACTTCGCGCAAACGCTTCGCGATCCGACGAGCGTCTCGCCGGTCCTGCTGATCCTGCTCGCGATCGCGATCTGCCTGCTCGGGCTCGCCGCCCTCCCGCGCTCGGTCGTCGCCAGCCCGGTCCTCGCGGAGCAGCTCACCCATCGCCGGCTCGACCTTGCGCTCGCGGGGACGACAACGCTGCTCGTCGTCGTCCTGGCGTACATGATCTTCTGAGCAAGCGACTTCTTCGGCTCGGAGGGAGGCAGAGATGAAAGACCGCTCGACCGTTCAATCGGCTGCGTTGCTCGCGGGGATCGTGTTCCTCGCAGTGGGCATCCTGGGCTTCGTCCCGGGGATCACCACCCACTACGGCGACCTGACCTTCGCCGGGCACGACTCCGGCGCGAAGCTGCTCGGGATCTTCCAGACCAGCATCCTCCACAACATCGTCCACCTCCTCTTCGGCCTTGTCGGGATCGCGATGGCGCGGTCGTGGGAGGG
>JAWVDL010000005.1:0-5420 GCA_033857355.1 Gaiellaceae bacterium
GAGGGCGCCCGCGAAGTGCAGCAGGCGATCGAGGAGCACCTCTGGAGCGAGGAGCACGGCCGCTACCTGCGCTCTCGCTGCGTCGGCGTGGAAGGCCCCGGCGAGCCGCCGACGCTCTTCGACTCCCGACTCCCGTATCCGAACCCGGCGGTCGGCGCCGTCGAGGAGATCGACGCGACGGTGGACGTGTCGCTCCTCGGCCTCTCGTGGCCCTTCGGTGCCGTCGCCGCCGAATCGCCGCGCATGCGCGCGACCGTCGAGGCGATCGAGCGGGAGCTGGTCGAGCCCTGCGGCGGAGTTCTCCGCTATGCGGACGACGACTACCGCGGTGGCAACGCATGGATTCTCACGACCCTCTGGCTCGGCCTGCACAAGCGAAGGACTGGGGACGAGGAAGGGCTGCGCCACGCCACCGAGTTCGCGCTGTCGCGGCAGACTGCGCTCGGCCTCCTCGCGGAGCAGGTCACGGCCGAGGGCGAGCCGGCGTGGGTGCTTCCGCTGACGTGGAGCCACGCGATGCTGCTCCTCGCCGCGCGACCCGAGCTGGAGCTCGTTCGCAACGGCTCGGACGCGGCGCGCCTCCTCGCCAGCCTCTAGCGTCCCGGCATGTCACTCCTGCGTCTGCCGGAGCCGTACGACTTCGAGCTCTCGACCGCGCGCTACCGCGCCTTCGGGCCGGACCGCGCCAATCTCTGGCACGAGGAAGCCCTGCACCGCGTCGTCGACGGCCGCGACGTGCGGATCGCAGCGGCGCCCGGCGGCGTGGACGTCGAGCCGCTCGACAGTGACATCGAGCCCGTCGTCCGCACGCTGCTCGGGGCCGAGTTCGACCTCGCTTCGTTCTACGAGTTCGCGCGAGGCGACACGATTCTCGGTGAGCTCACGCAGCGCCTCGCAGGCCTGCGGCCTCCGCTGAATCCGGATCCGTTCGAGACGCTCGTCACGTCGATCACCGCGCAGCAGGTCTCTCTGCACGCCGCCTTCTCGATCCGCAACCGCCTGATCGAGCGCTACGGGGAGCCGGGCGCGGTGGCCTACGCGTTCCCGGCACGCGCGGCGCTCGCCGAGGCGCGCGAGGACGATCTTGCCGCGCTCGGCTTCTCCCGCCGAAAGGCCGAGTACGTGGTCGGGCTCGCCGCGTCCGCGCTCGATCTGCATGCGCTCGCGGGGCTTCCCGACGAGGAGGTGAAGGAGATCCTCGTCGGCGTCCGCGGCCTCGGCGAGTGGACGGCGGATTGGTTCCTCGCGCGTCACCTCGCGCGCCCGCGCGCCTGGCCGGCGGGCGACCTGGCGGTGCGCAAGGCGGTCTCGCGCTTCTATGGTGACGGCTCGATGCTGTCCATCCCGGATGTCCGTGAGCTCGGCGCGCGCTTCGAGCCCTTCCAGAACCTGGCGGCGCACTACCTGCTCGCCGGGCTGGCCGCCCCATGAAGATCCGGCGGGCCACCGAGGCCGACGAGCCGATCATCCATGAGCTCTGGTCGGAGTTCGAGCTCGAGGTGCCGGCTCCCCCGGGGTTCGGCGAGGCCTGGGAGGAGGCCTGGAGCGACCTCTCGCGCCACGTTCGCGCCGGACTCGGCGCGATCGCCGAGGACGACGAGGGGGCGGTGGGCTATGTCTTCGTCGCGGAGCCGGAGAAGAATCGCGCGCACCTGACGGACGCGTACGTGCGGCCTCGCGCGCGGCGGGGCGGCGTGCTGAGGGCGCTCATCCGGGAGGTCGCGTCCGGGCTCCCGGAGCGCGGCGTCACGCACGTCAGCCTCGACGTGCTTTCTGCGAATCCCGGCGCCGTCGCGGTCTGGGAGCGCCTCGGGTTCTCGGAGGTGATGAAGCTGATGCTCACCGACGTCGAATCGCTGCAGGCACGGCTCGAGCCGGTCGACGCGGCGCCGTCTTTCGGCTCCGTCCATGTCCAGTCGGACGACGAGCGCGCCGTCGAGCACATCGTCCGCCGGTTCCTCCCGCGCCTGCGTGCTCCGTCGCGAACGATCGTGACCCCGGCCCAAAACGGTTGGATCGCGGTCTACAACGACCGGGTCGACGAGGATCGCGAGGCCCAGCGCCGCCTAGCGGGCGAGCTTTCCGACGGGCTGGGCGTGGCCGTCGCGTTCGCGCTCGAGCGCGGCGAGGTCGTGCGCTTCCTGCTCTTCGAGCGCGGCCGCATGGTCGACGAGTACCTGTCCGTTCCTGAGTACTACGGGCCGATGCTCACCGTCGACGCGCTCGCGCTCGCGGCCAACCCGACCCTCGTCGCCCGCCTTACCGGCGCGGCGCCCGCGCAGGTGCGCAGCGTCGCGCGCACGGGCCGCTCGCCCGAGGAGCTGCCGCCCGCACGGGAGCTGCTCGGCCAGATCGCCGCCCTGATGGGGATCGAGCGTGCCGAGCACGGCTTCGAGGAGGCTGCGGCGCTACCCGGCGCGCAGGAGCTTGCGTGATCGAGCTGGCCGAGCTCGCCTCGCGCCTAGATGACGCCGAGTTGACGATCCTCGACGTCCGCTCGCGCCCGGAGTTCACGGGCGAGCGCGGCTACGCGTCGGATCCCCGTCAGGGACGAATCCCCGGCGCGCGCCATCTCTGGGTCAACGAGCTGATCATGCGCTCGCCCGAGGAGATCCGAGCCCTGGTCGACCTGCCGGAGGGCGCGGAGATCGTGGCGTACTGCCACTCCGGAGTCCGCTCGGCGCATGCCGTCGAAGCGCTGCGCGCAGCGGGCTACCGGGCGAGAAACTACGCCGGCTCGTGGCAAGAATGGTCGCGCCACGAAGAGCTCGGCGTCGAGACGGGCCCCTCCGAACAGCCCAAGTAACAACGTGTTACTTGGAGAAGCGGTGTGGGAGTTGAGGGACGCCGACCCCTGAGATCTGGTCGAGAACCGCGTCGACTGGCCGGGCTCGGAACGCGACATCGACCAGGACGGACGCGGTGCTCGGCAGCCGCCGGAGGCGCCGGATCGTCTTGACGTGCTGCCTTACGCGCTCGTAGCTCGGACGCGGCAAGCCGAGCCGGTCGGCGCGCGCTCCGACGCGTCGGTTGACTTCCGCGATCGGCAGCGTCCCGTTGTCGATCTCGCCGATCGCGGCGATCAGCTTCCGCGACAGCCGCGGCGCGCACGTGACCATCCAAAGAGTCTGTCGGCGTGAACGTGAGCCTTTGTGCCAACTCTGTGCCTAAGAGCCCAAGTAACAACGTGTTACTTGGGTCGTTAGGTGAGGGCTAGGAGGGCGATTCCGCTCGCTACCAACGCGGCGCCGGCGAAGCGCCAGCGGGTTACGCGCTCGTGCAGCAGCCAGGCCGCAAGCCCGGCCGCGAACACGACGCTCGTCTCGCGCACCGCCGACACCGCCGCGGCCGGGGCGAGCCTCAGCGCGACGAGGATGAGGAGGTACGTGACGAAGAGCGTGATCGACACGGCGGCGGTCTGGAACGTCACGGCAGCCTGCAGCGCCGCACGCCCCCGCCTCCTCAGCACGAGCGGCACCGCGATGAGCGCCGAGGGAACGAGCACGAGCTCGAGATACGGCAGGGGCGCCGCGTGCCTGATGCCCTCCTTGTCCACGACCGTGTATCCCGCGATGAAGAGCGCCGTCGCAAGGGCGAGCGCGACGCCTCTCGCGTCAGGCTCGCCGCCGATGCCGCGCACGAGCACGACGCCCGCCCCGACCGCCAGCACTCCGGCCGCCTGGCCGGCCGAGGTCCCGTGGCCGAGCACGACGCCCACGACCAGGACGAGCACCGGCGCACTCCCACGGGCGATCGGATAGACCAGGCTGATCTCCGAGTCGCGGTACGCCAGCGTGAGCAGCAGGAAGTAGCCCGCCTCCAGCGCCGCCGACGCGGCAATCCACGGCCAGGCGTCGCCGTCGACTCGCCAGGTCAGCGCGGCGAAGGGCGCGAAGACCACGACGCTCAGCGTGAGGACCACCGCCATGGTCGACTCCGTGTCGCGGCTGCCGCCGATCAGGACGTTGCCGGACGCGTGCAGGACGGCCGCGGCCAGCGCAAGGCCGAGCGCCGCCGGCGCCACTCAGACGGAGACGGGAGAGCGCGCCGCGACTTCCAGGAAGCCCGTGCAGAGCTTGCGGCCGAGCTCGTTCCAGTCGGCGATCCGGCGTGCGGTCTCGGCCGCGAAGTCGTCCGCCGAGCCGGGAAGCTCGTGCGGGTCCTCTTGGATCCAGCCCTCGACCTGCTCGGCCGTGACCTCGGGATGGAACTGCACTCCCCACGCCGCTTCGCCCAGTCGGAACGCCTGCGTGCAGACACGGCTCCGCGCCAGCTCGACCGCGCCGGCGGGCAGGCCGTGAGTGTAGAAGTGCCACTGGAACGCCTCGAACCGCGTTGGGAGCAAGCCGAGCACCGGATCGTCCCGGCCCTCGTCGGTCAGCTCGATCTCGAACCACCCCACCTCCGGCTCGCTCGACGGCCCCACGGGCGCCGACGCCGCCTTCGCCAGGAGCTGCGCGCCGAGACAGACGCCGAGTACCGGGACGTGACCGTCGAGCAGGCGCTGCAGGAACAGGTTCTCCTGGCGCAGCCACGGGTGCATGTCGTCCTGGTCGGCGTGCATCGCCCCGCCGAACACGAGCACGGCTCCGTAATCGTCGAGCGGGCGCGGCAACGGCGTGTCCCACGCGAGGCTCCATTCCTCGAGCCCGTGCCCCGCGGCGGCGATTGCGTCTCCGAACACACCGGAACGAACCTTGTCGCCATGGATCACCGCGAGGACGTTCACGGCACCTACTCTAGAACAGCGTCTGCTCTGCCGGGACGGGCTCGACGCCACCGGTCGCCGGGATCCCGGCTTCGTCGAGGAGCTCGCGCAGCTGGATCGCGCTGCGCGGAGCGTAGTCATGACGGTTGTTGTTGAAGAACGCGTAGACCTCGTCAGCCTCCTGCGCCAGACGGCCGAGCGGCTCGACCCACTCCTGCAGCTCCTCCTTCGAGTACAGCCAGTCGAAGCGCTCGCCCGACGTGCGCGTCTTCGCGTTCCAGGTCTTCCAGTTGCGGCCGTGGAAGCGGACGTAGGCGACAGGATGCGTCGCGGCCGCGATCCGCGGCATGACGTTCGTGGCGCGCGTGGCCGGCGAGTCGACCGAGACGTACGACAGCCCTTGGCGCTCCAGGAACGAGAGCGTGTCGGCTTGCTCGTCGTCGGTCATCCACGAGCGGTGGCGGAACTCGACGAGGGGGACGAGCGGGTCGAGGAGCGTAGCGAGCGGCTCGAGCTCGACAAGCGACTCGGGCGACTTCTTGAAGCGCGGCGGATACTGCATCAGCACACCGCGGAGCTTCCCGGCCACCTCGAGCGGCTCGAGCGCCTCCCGGAACTCCCGGAAAGCCGTCTCCAGATCGTCAACCTCCTCGTGCCCGGTCATCGCCTTCGAAGCCTTCGCGTGGAAGACGAAGCCCTCAGGCGTGCGCTC
>JAWVDL010000006.1:0-5775 GCA_033857355.1 Gaiellaceae bacterium
GAGGTGATCGGCGCGCTGATCGCGAACGATCCCGCGCCGCTCGAGGAAGCGGTTGCGAGCGCGATGGCGCGGCTCGAGGGCGCGTTCTCGGTGGTCGCGCTCTCTGAGGGCAAGCTGATCGGCTTTCGCGACGCGCATGGGTTCCGCCCGATCTGCCTCGGCAAGCTCGGCGAGGACTTCGTGATCGCCTCCGAGACCTGCGCGCTCGACCTTGTCGGCGCGGAGCTGATCCGCGAGCTCCAGCCCGGCGAGCTCGCCGTGGTGGACGAGGAGGGCTGCAGCGTCACGCAGGCGATCGAGCCCGCGGCTTCGGGCGCGCTTTGCATCTTCGAGTTCTTCTATCTCGCGCGGCCCGACTCCCGTCTGGCGGGCGTGGAAGTACACGGGGCGCGGGTGCGCATGGGCGAAAAGCTTGCGGAGGAGTCGCCGGTCGAGGCCGATCTCGTCCTGCCCATTCCGGACTCGGGGACGCCCGCGGCGATCGGCTTCTCACGGGCGACCGGAATCCCGTTCAGCGAGGGCCTGATCAAGAACCGCTACGTCGGACGCACGTTCATCCAGCCCGACCAGACGATGCGCGAGCAGGGGATCCGGATGAAGTTCAACCCGCTCGCCGAAGTCGCCGGCAAGCGTCTGGTCGTCATCGACGACTCGATCGTGCGCGGCAACACGACCCGTCAGATCGTGGCGATGCTGTTCGAGGCCGGCGCGGCCGAGGTGCACGTGCGCATCTCCTCGCCGCCGGTGATCGGGCAGTGCTTCTACGGAATCGACCTGGCCGACCCGGCCGAGCTCGTCGCGTCGGCCCGCACCGTCGAAGAGGTGCAGGAGCACATCGGCGCGACGACGCTGGCGTACCTGTCGCTCGAGGGCCTGCAGGCATCCACGCGCCGGCCCGCATCGGCGCTCTGCCGCGCCTGCTTGACGCGCGAGTATCCGACACCTGTGCCGGACGAAGCGGCGAAGCTCCGCTTCGAGGCAGTCGAGGCCTAGCGTGGCCACGCGTTGGAGATACCGCGCGGCGGCCCTCGCCGTCTTCGCGGCACTGGTCTGGGCCGCCGCGGCGCTCGCCGGCTTCGACGTGACCCGCTGGGGAAGTTCGGGGGTCAGCGACGGGCAGTTCACGAACGTCGTCGACGTCGCCGTCGGTCCCACCGGCACCGTCTACGCGCTCGACACCACCCCCGGCCGAATCCAGCGCTTCACAGCGGCCGGCAAGTTCATCGGCTCCTCCGAGGCGTCGACGGGGCAGTTCATCGCCGTCGACGCAACCGGCATCTACGTCGCGAAGTCGGGCGGCGGAGGGATTGTCGCGCACCTCACACCGACCGGCGGCTTGGTCAAGCAGTGGGAGGTCCCGAATCCTCACGGCATCGCGGTGACGGACGGCTTCGTCTACGTCGTCGCATCAGGCTCGGAGATCCGCAAGTACACGACCGGGGGCACGCTCGTGAAGACCTGGCCGATCTCGACCACCGAGATCTTCCCGGGCGGGCTCGACCTGTCGATCGACCCGGCCGGCAACGTCTACGTCGTCCAGAACTGGGGTGCGATCCGCAAGTACAGCCCCGGCGGCGAGCTCCTCACGACGGGCTACACCGCCTTGCCGGGAGAGATCTACGGCGCAGGCGTCAACCCGTCGACCGGCGACGTGTGGGTCAGCGCCGAAGACGGGAACGCGATGGTCAAGCTGTCGTCGTCGCTCGACAAGGTTCTCGCGACCGTGAAGACCGCGGGACTCTCCTCGCCTCGCGGAGTCGGGGTCGGCTGTACCGACGCCTACGTCGCCAACACGGGCACGAACGAAATCGTCCGGATCCACCCCACCGGCGCGCTACCGCTTTGCGGGGCGACCAAGCTCCCGCGGGTCTGGTTCCCTCCGGTCGAGGTCGACCCGTCGACGAAGACGGCCAGGGTGAGCGGTACCTGCCTCGGCCCCGGGCGCTGTCGTGGACTCCTCGGGATCGAGACGCTCGCACGGAAGTGCACCACCGGAGGCCGGGCGACGCGATGCGTGCTCGCACGGGTCGCCTTCAACTTCGGCAAGGGCCAGACGATCAGGTTGAGCGTCAAGCTGAAGAGCAGGCCGCGCGTGCTCGACAGCGGCACCGCGATCACGCTGATCAAGCTGAAAGGGAACGACAGGCTGCTCCCGCTCGACCGCGTCGCGCTCGTGCGCGCGAGCTCGAGCTTGACGCTCGGCTGCCGAAAGGCCGGGCTCACCGGCGAGTCGTTCCCGTACTCGGGCACCTTGACGCCCGCGCTCGGAGACGCGCATGTGCGGGTTGCAATCGCGTCGCCGGACGGCTCGGTCGAGGTGCGTGAGGCGACCACCGGCTCGGCCGGCGACTTCACCGGCTCCTTCACGCCTCGCACCCCCGGCTCATACAGCGTGCTCGCCTTCTGGCGCGGCAACACGAAGCTCGACGGAGCACAGTCGCCCGCTTGCCGATTCACTGTCTCGCCGGCACAGACGACGTCCACCACCACGGCGGCGACGACGACCGGCACGACCACGACGACGGCCTCGGGCCCCCCGGACCTCGTGATCTCCGACCTGGCGAAAGACAGCGCGACCGTGAAGAACATCGGAAATGGCGCAGCCGGCACATTCATGCTCACGGTCAACACGACCGAGGGTCCATCGCAGTTCGTGATCGAGGACCTTCCGGCAGGATCCTCCGCGACCGTGTCGTTCTCGTGCCAAGCCGGCCCCGTCACCGCGGTTGCGGACAGCGCGAATCAGGTCACCGAGTCGAACGAGACCAACAACACGAAGACGATCGCCGTCGTCAGCTGCTAGCCAGGAGGCGCGAGCGAAACGCGTAGGGAAACGCGCTAACCTCGTAGAAGCGATGGGGCTTTGGCGACGGGTTCGACGCAGTTACCGCAAAAGCGAGAAGCGACGCGACGAAATCGCGGCTGAGAAGCTTCTCCTCGAACACGAGCAGCAAGAACGGCAAAACGCGGACACGCTGACTCCGATTCCGGCCGTGCGTAACAACACCGACTGGTCGGGCTGGACCGGACCCTTCTAGCTAGGAGCTAGTGCTCGAACACGCGGCTCGCCTTCGCGATCCCGCGTGAGATCAGGTACGCGGCGGTCGTCCACTTGAAGAACTCCATCCAGGCCGGCGCGTCGACGCGGTCGCTTGCGAGAGCCACGATCGCGGCGACCAGCAGCGCGAGGAGGTAGACCAGAAGCTCGGCGTTCCCGGGCGTTGGCAGCATGGCGAACGGATTCCCCTGCACCGGCCCCGGCCGGTAGCCGTACCCCTGCTGGGGCTGCTCCTGATGCTGCGTCGGCGCGTTCGGATCCGAAGGCGGGACGGACATGGCAACTCCTCTCGTCGAGTCGCGGAGAAGAGTTATTCCTGCTCGGACGTGGGGACTAAACTCGCCGCCGTGCGGCTCTTCCACTACCACCTCGTCACGAGCGTCGTGCGCGACGTCGAGGCTCGCTACCTCGGCAAGCTCGCGTTCGAGCTCGTCGCGCGGTACGGGCGCGTGGGCGACGACACGATCTCCTACGACGCCGGCCTCGGCTGGCCCGAGCTCGACGCCATGGACTTCAAGCTCCGCCTCTCGGAGCTCGAGCGTGGCGCGGTCAACGTCGTCGTCCAGCCGGGCCAATGGCGGCTCCCGCGCGTCGACCACTTCGGACTCGCGCTCGACGAGGACACCTTCAACGAGGCGATCGAGCGGGCAATCGCCGCCGAGCTGAGGATCCAGTCGCACGGCGGCAGACGCACCTTCGTGTCCACCGCCTCAGGGTTCCGACTCGAATTGCACCCGCCTCGCGACTGGATCGACGACCTGCTCACGCACGACGGCGAGCTGCGGCTGGCCGAGCTCGAGCTGAAGACAGACGACCCGGCCGGGAAAGCCGCCGCGGTCGCGCAGATCCTCGGCCTCGAGGCGCGCGACGGGACGCTTGACATCGGCGAGGCGAGGGTGAAGTTCGTCCCCGGAGGGCCGCAAGGCCGGCCCGAGCTCCACGCCGAGCTCTTCGTCTGACAATGCCTCTACACTCGCTCCTCTGAGCAGGGGAGAGCAGACGTACGAGGCCGCCGGCGTGTCGCTCGCGACCGCGGGCGCGATCGTCGAGCGTTTGCGGGCGGCGGTGGAGTCCACGGGGGCGCGCGACTTCGGGGCTTTCGCTGGTCTCCACCCGCTCGGCGACGGGCGCTACCTCGCCGCATCGACCGACTCGATCGGCACGAAGCCGATCGTCGCGAAGCCGCGCGGCGCACTCCGGCTCTGCGGAATGGACATGGCGGCGCATTGCATCAACGACGTGATCACCGTCGGCGCCGAGCCGCTCATCCTGCTCGACTACATCGCCGCCAACGCGGTCGACCTCGACGAGGTGGCCCAGCTGGTGGAGGGCGCGGCGGAGGTCTGCCGCGCCGCCGGCGTTGCCCTGATCGGCGGCGAGACGGCCGAGCTGCCAGGCGTCTACCGCGAGGGCCAGCTCGACTTCGCCGCGACCTGTGTCGGAATCGTCGGCGCAGACGACCTGATCGACGGCTCGCGCGTCGAGCGGGGCGACACGGTCGTCGGCTTCCCTTCCGCCGGAGTTCACGCGAACGGGTTCACGCTCCTGCGCCGCGTGCTCGAGCAGGAGGATTACGACGGCCCCGACCTGCTCGCGCCCACGCGGCTGTACCTCGACGACGTACGCCGGCTGCACTCGCGCGCGCGTGCCTTCGCGCACGTCACCGGCGGCGGGATCGAGGGCAACCTCTCGCGCGTCCTCCCCGAAGGAATGCGCGCCGAGCTCGACTGGAGCGCCTGGGAGCGTCCGCCGGTCTTCGAGTGGCTCGCACGCCACGTCGAAGAGGACGAGCTGCGGCGGGTGTTCAACCTCGGGATCGGGTACTGCGCGGTCGTCGCCGAGCCGGCGCCGGGCGAGCTCGCGATCGGACGGATCGAATGATCGGCGTCCTCGTCAGCGGCGAGGGAACCAATCTCCAGGCGCTGCTCGACGCCGGCCTGCCGATCGCCGCAGTCGCCTCGAACAACACGAAGGCGAAGGCGCTCGACCGGGCGGTCGCAGCCGGAGTGGAAGCCGCCGCGTTCCCCGAGGCCGAGTTCGAGAGCCGGCAGGCGCGGGACACCGCGATGGCCGACTTCCTCGAAGAGCGCGGCGTCGACCTCGTCGTCTGTGCGGGCTACATGCGCCTGCTCACGCAGCCCTTCCTCGAGCGCTTTCCGGGCCGGATCGTCAACACGCACTCCGCGCCGCTTCCCGAGTTCCCGGGCAAGACGCCGATCGAGGACGTCCTCGCGGCAGGCGTGCCCGAAACCGCCGCGACCGTGCATTACGTGGACGGCGGCGTCGACACCGGCGCGGTGATCGCCGCCGAGCGCATCCCCGTGCATGCCGATGACACCGTCGAGACCCTGCGGGAACGCGTGCAGGCCGTCGAGCACCGCCTCCTCCCCGCCGCCGTGAGGCAGCTTTGCGAGCGCTGATCTCCGTCTGGGACAAGACTGGGCTGGACGAGCTCGCGCGCGGTCTCGCCGAGCTCGGCTGGGAACTCGTCGCGAGCGGCAAGACCGCGGCGCACCTCGAGGAGCTCGGGCTCGCGGTCACGCCCGTCGAGGAGGTCACGGCGTCCCCCGAGATGCTCGGCGGACGGGTCAAGACGCTCCACCCGCGCATTCACGCGGGGATCCTGGCGCGGCGGGACCTGCCCGACGACGTGAGCACGCTGGACGAGCACGAGATCGAGCCGTTCGACCTCGTCTGCGTCAACCTCTATCCGTTCG
>JAWVDL010000007.1:0-5196 GCA_033857355.1 Gaiellaceae bacterium
CAGGTCCAGTTCATGAAGGAGCAGGGCATCAAGAAGCTCTACATCCTCAACGACAAGGAGGCGTACGGGCTCGCCGTCGCCACGCTGACGAAGAACGCAGCGTCCGCAAACGGCATCCAGGTCGTCGGCTTCGCGGCGTGGGCGAAGGAGTCCGCGAGCTACGAGGCGACGATGCGGAAGATCGGCTCGAGCGGAGCCGACGCTGTCTTCCTCGGCGGGCTGATCGACGAGAACGGCGCCCAGGTGATCAAGGACAAGGTGTCGGTGCTCGGCCCGAACGACGGCAAGGTCAAGCTGTTCGCGCCTGACGGCTTCACGACCCAGGCGACGATCGACGAGGCCGGCCCGTCGTCCAAGGGCATGTACATGAGCGTCGCAGGCACCGCCGTGAAGAACCTCGTCGGCAAGGGCAAGACGTTCGTCACGGGCTTCACCGCGCAGCTCGGCGGGAAGCCGGTCGACCCCTACGCGACCTACGCCGCGCAGGCGGCCGAGGTCATGCTCGACGCGATCGGAGCTTCCGACGGCTCGCGGCAGAGCGTGATCGACAACATCTTCAAGACGAAGGTGCGGAACGGGATCCTCGGCAGCTTCGACATCAACAAGAGCGGCGACGTCTCGGGTGGTAAGGGCGCCGTCGTCAAGTACGCGATGTACGTGGCGGCCAAGAAGCTCGAGCCGGTGAAGGAGCTCGAGCCTGATCAGAAGATCGCCAACGCCGCCCTCGGAGCGGGCACCGGCGGCTAGGACCGCTGAGCGGTGCCGGGCGGCCTAGCCGCCCGGCACCTCGTCAGCGTCCTCCCGGGAGCGGACAGATCGCCACTGCGGAAACCCAGGCATCGCCGCCGCCCTACACCCAGAGGCGGCTGCCGAAGCGGCCGCCGGTCGCGTCGCTGCTCGGCCTGACGCTGGTCGGGCTCGTCGTGATCTGGCTCCTGATCAACTTCACCAAGGGCCCGAGCAACTTCGTCGAGATCTTCCTGATCGGACTCACGAATGGTGCGGTCTACGGGCTCGTCGCGATCGGCTACACGCTCGTCTACGGGATCCTGCAGCTGATCAACTTCGCGCACGGCGACGTGTTCGCGCTCTCCGGGATGGTCGCGTTCACCGTTCTCTTCAGCGTCTTCAAGATCGGTCCGAATCCCTCGACGCTCGTGATCATCGGTGGAATCGTCGGAACCCTGGCGATCACGATGACGATGTTCGCGGGGATCAACGTGCTCGTCGAGCTCGTCGGCTACCGGAGGCTGCGCAGCGCTCCGCGGCTCGCGCCGCTGATCACCGCGGTCGGGATGTCGTTCATCATCCAGAACATCGGCCTCGCGGTCTACGGGGTCGAGTTCCGCTCCGGCAGCGACCTCGTTCCGCATACCAACGTCTTCAGCATCTTCGGCGTCTCCTATCAGTGGAACAAGCTGATGGTCCTGCTGGTCACGATCCCGGTCCTCTTCGCACTGACCTGGTTCGTGACGCACACCCGCCAGGGCAAGGCGATGCGCGCGACCTCGCAGGACATGGAGGCCGCGGCCGTGATGGGGATCAACGTCAACCGGACGATCTCGATCACCTTCGCGCTGGCGGGCTCGCTGGCGGCCGTCGCCGGACTCCTGTACATGGTGCAGTTCAACGTGCGCTACGACACCGGGTTCGAGCTCGGCCTGATCGCGTTCACCGCGGCGGTTCTCGGCGGGATCGGCAACCTGCCGGGCGCCGTGCTCGGCGCGCTCGTGATCGGCTTCATCCAGGCGTTCAACGAAGGGCTGACGTGGCATGCGCCCGGGAGCGACTGGACGCGGTCGATCGTCTTCGGGATCCTGATCGCAATCCTCGTCTTCCGGCCTGAGGGCCTGCTCGGCGAGCGGACGCCGGAGGGAGGCTGATGAAGGTCCCGACGAGGCTCGGCGGCTCCGGCCCGGACAAGCATCCGGGAGTGGACGCGCGGCGCGGCCCGATCGGGCAGCAGTGGGACCGGCTGCCGCGGATCGTCCGCGAGCTGGCGCTGCCCGTGGTCGTGATCATCGTCGCGTTCCTCTACCCGCAGTACGTCGACTCGCTGAAGGGAATCCAGTCGGTCGGAGACTTCTTCCCGAGCGTCGGCTCGGTCGTGATCATGATCGTCTTCACGATGATGGCCGTCGGGCTGAACATCGTCGTCGGCTACGCGGGCCTGCTCGACCTCGGCTACGTCGCGTTCTATGCGGCCGGCGCCTACACGGCCGCCTGGCTCGCGTCGCAGCAGTTCGAGCAGTGGAGCTTCCACTTCGGCGACTCGGGCGTCCTGCCGACCCTGAGCGGGATCCACCTATCGATCTGGATGGTGCTTCCGCTCGCGGGAATCTTCACGCTGGTCGTCGGGATCCTGATCGGCTTGCCGACCCTGCGGCTGCGCGGCGACTACCTCGCGATCGTGACCCTCGGCTTCGGCGAGATCATTCCCCAGTTCGTCCGAAACGGCGACAACATCCACGGCTTCGACCTCACGCACGGCACGTTCGGGATCAGCCCGATCGACGCGCCGGGGTTCAACGGCCTCCTCGGCCTGCCCGTGAACTACCGCCAGTCGCTCAACTCGCAGGAGCTCTTCTTCTACACGGCGATGGTCCTGTTGCTGATCACGGTCTTCTGCAGCTGGCGCCTGCGCGACTCGAGGCTCGGGCGGGCCTGGATCGCCATCCGCGAGGACGAGACGGCCGCCGCCGCGATGGGGATCCCGCTCATGCGGACGAAGACCTGGGCCTACGCGATCGGGGCGTTCTTCGGGGGCGTGGCAGGTGCGTTCTACGCCAGCTTCAAGAGCGGCGCGTTCCCGGCGGACTTCTACTTCAACATCTCCGTCTTCCTGCTCTGCATGGTCATCCTGGGCGGGATGGGCAGCATCTGGGGTGTGCTCATCGGCGGCATGGTCCTCGGCTACCTGAACGTCGAGGGCCTCTCGACGATCGGATCGAAGCTGTCATCCTCCACCGGCATCAACTTCGAGCCTTCCAAGTACCAGTTCGGGATCTACGGCTTGATCATCGTGATCATGATGCTGTTCCGGCCCACGGGGCTGATCTCGGAGCGAAGACACAAGCTCGAGCTGGAGGAGGGCGTCCACGACGAGGCGCTCTACGAGTCCCGGTCATGAGCGCCGCGCCCGAGCAGGCCGACAAGCCGGAGGCTGAGGGCGACGTCCTCGTCGCGACGGGCGTGCGCAAGGAGTTCGGCGGCCTCGTCGCGGTGGACGACGTCGACTTCGCGATCCCGGCGAAGGGCATCGTCAGCCTGATCGGCCCGAACGGCGCCGGCAAGACGACGTTCTTCAACATGCTCACCGGCGTGTACCGGCCGACCGCGGGCCAGATCCTCTTCGACGGCCACGACGTCACGGGCAAGCCGCCGCACGCGATCACCGAGCTCGGCATCGGGCGCACCTTCCAGAACATCCGTCTCTTCGGACAGATGACCGCGAAGGAGAACGTCCTCGTCGGGATGCACTCGCGCCTGCGCGGCGGCATCCTCGGCGCGATCGTCGGGACCCCGCGCGTGCGCCGCGAGGAGAAGGAGGCCGAGGAGAAGGCTCGCGAGCTGCTGCGCTACTCGGGCCTGCGCGGCCGCCACAACGAGCTCTCGCGGAACCTGCCCTACGGCGACCAGCGGCGGCTCGAGGTCGCCCGCGCGCTCGCCACGAATCCGAAGCTGTTGCTGCTGGACGAGCCGACGGCGGGCATGAACCCCCAGGAGAGCGTCGAGTTCATGAACTTCGTCGGGCGCCTTCGCGACGAGCGCGGACTCAGCATCCTGATGATCGAGCACGACATGAAGGTCGTGATGGGCGTCTCGGAGCGCGTGACCGTGCTCGACTACGGCAAGAAGATCGCCGAGGGCCTTCCGAAGGAGATCCAGCGGAACGAGGCCGTGATCGAGGCCTACCTGGGCAGCGGAGCGCTCGCCGGATGAACGAGAACGGCCTGATCCTCGAGCTGAAGGACGTCCACACGTACTACGGCGCGATTCACGCGCTGAAGGGCGTCTCGCTGACCGTCGGTGCCAAGGAGATCGTCACGCTGCTCGGCGCGAACGGCGCCGGGAAGTCGACCACGCTGCGGTCGATCAGCGGGCTGAACCGGCCGCGCAAGGGCTCGATCGAGTTCCAGGGCCAGGACATCACGCAGACCGCCGCGCACAACGTCGTCAAGCGCGGGATCGCGCAGTCGCCGGAGGGCCGCAAGCTCTTCCCGCGGATGAGCGTGACCGAGAACCTCGAGATGGGGGCTTTCCAGCGCTCCGACAAGGCCGGTATCCGGGAGGACATGGACCGCGTGTTCACGCTCTTCCCGCGGCTCGCCGAGCGCAAGGGCCAGAAGGCCGGGACGATGTCGGGCGGCGAGCAGCAGATGTGCGCGATCGGGCGGGCGCTGATGGCAAGGCCCAAGCTGCTCCTCCTCGACGAGCCGTCGATGGGGCTCGCCCCGATCTTCGTCGAGAAGATCTTCGAGATCGTCAAGGAGATCAACGAGCAGGGAACGCCGATCCTGCTCGTCGAGCAGAACGCGCTGATGGCTCTGGACGCGGCCGACCGCGGCTACGTGCTCGAGACCGGCAAGATCGCGCTCGAGGGGCCTGCCAAGGAGCTGCGCACGAACGAGCAGGTCCGGCGGACCTACCTCGGCGAGGAATAACCGCCGACCCGCAGAGGGAAATACGGCGGCGAGAGCAGGAAGCCCACGCGCGCGCCGGCGCCGGCGCGTCCCTGGGCCATCGCGAGCGCGGCCCCGTATCCGTGCGCGGGGACGAAGCCGAGTTGGCGCGCGGCCACGTCGTCGCGGCAGCCCGAGATCAGCACCGCCCCGAGCCGGTCGAGCGCGGGCTGGCATGCGGCCCAGTCCGCAAAGGGCAGGCGCGGGTGGCACCAGCGGCCGTTGCGGTAGGCATCGAGCGCACGCGGGTCAGCGCACGCGGCGCGCTCGGCCTCGGCCAGGGCGTCGGGGTCGCGCCCGAAGCGTGCCGCGCCGAAGAACGCGCGGTACGGCTGCTGGGTCGGATGGGCGAAATGGCGGCGGAAGCGGTGCAGCAGGACGACGGTCCCGCCCTCCACGACCGGAAACGAGTCGCGCCACATCCGCAGCGCGAGTGCGAGCCCGAGGTAAGCGGCGAGCAAAGGGTTCGGCCGCTCGCGCGGAAGGTAGGGCGTCGCGGCCGGGATCCCGATGA
>JAWVDL010000008.1:0-6945 GCA_033857355.1 Gaiellaceae bacterium
GTGTCGGCCGCCTGCCTGATCCGGCGCTGCTTCTCCGAGTCGATCATCTCGAAGGGGTCGCCGAAGCGGTCGTCCACCTTGTGCTTGACCTCGCAGAAGACGATCGTCCGCCCGCGCCGGGCGACGACGTCCAACTCGTAGCCGCCCGCCCACGCGTTCGTCTCGACGATCCGGTAGCCGCGCAAGCGGTAGTGCCATGCAGCCCGGCGCTCGGCCGCGCCTCCGCGCGCGCGGGTCGAGTCAGGCGATCGCTGCGGGCTCGAACTCCGCATAACAGAGCGCCTGGAACGATCGCCGGTGGATCTGCGAGGGGCCGCGTTGCCGGACGACCGCAGAATGGCCGGGTGTGATGTAGCCGACGTGCGAGCTGAAGCCGTAGTGCGGGAAGAGGGCGTCCATGCGCCGCATGGCGCGGTCGCGGACGACCTTCGCCACGATCGACGCGGCCGCGATGGCTGCGCTCTTCTCGTCCCCGTCCACGACGGCGCGGTGCTCGGGCGCGGTCGGCCCGAGCCGGAAGCCGTCGACGAGGCAGGCTTCCGCCGGCGGCGAGAGAGCGTGCAGCATCGCGCGCAAGCCCGCGAGGTTCGACTTGTGCAGTCCGTTCCGGTCGATGTCGCCGGGCGGGATCACCCGGACGACGACCTGCTCGGCACAGGAGACGACAGCGCGGAACAGCTCCTCGCGCTGGGCGGGGCTGCACTGCTTGGAGTCGTTCAGGAACGCAAGCGGGCGAACCTTGTGGTCGCGCAGGCACTCGTAGTCGAGGAGCACCCCAGCGACGACCAGTGGGCCTGCGAGCGGTCCACGCCCGGCCTCGTCGGCCCCGGCGACGAATCGTGCTCCGAGCTTCCGGTCGAACTGGAGGAGCTTCAGGCCGGTGCGCTTCGCGGGCACCTGGCGAGGATAGCGCGCCGCTCAGCGGGCGCCCGCTCTCGGCACAGACTTGGCGCACATGCTCCGTCGAGCCCTGTCCCGGTGCCAGACCCCCGGGCGTGCCCGGAAAAGTCGTGGCCGACGGAATACTCCTGCTTAGCGACATCGAAGACGACTGAACGGGCGCGCTGGAAGGACGGTCGTCCTGCCTGCTCCGGACATGTCCAGGGGCCAGGCCCCGCCGTTCAGCAAGGCCCCGCCGTTCAGCGGGGACATGGCTACCGCGCGGGCGTCGCTACTGGCGCAGCTCGCGGACGCGGGCCTTCTTGCCCACCTTGCCGCGGAGGTAGTACAGCTTGGCGCGATTCACGTCGCCGATCTGGACGACCTCGATCCGCTCGATCTTCGGCGAGTGCAGCGGGAACGTTCGCTCGACGCCGACGCCGAAGGACTGCTTGCGCACGGTGAACGTCTCGCGCACACCGGCTCCCTGCCGCTTGATCACGAGGCCCTCGAATACCTGCAGGCGGCGGCGCTGGCCCTCGATGACCTGGAAGTGCACGCGCACGGTGTCGCCGGCCTTGAACTGCGGAATGTCGTCGCGCAGTTGAGCCCGCTCGAGTGTCTCGATGATGTTGCCCATGAGAAGGACGGCCCGCCGGGCCGACGCACCATGCTAGCGAAAGCCGATTCGAGTCGGCGGCCAGTAGGTGAAGACGACTCGGCCGACGACGTTCTCTTTCGGGACCGGCCCGAAGATGCGCGAATCGCAGGACTGGGCCCGATTGTCGCCGAGCACGTAATAGGCGCCGGCAGGCACGCGGCGAGCCGCGTAGGTCTGGTTGTCGCGGCGCTTCCGTTCAACGTACGGCTCGCGCAACGGCCGGCCGTTCAGCACGATTGCGCCGCTTCGCTCGGCAATCCTGTCGCCCGAAACCCCGACGACGCGCTTCACGAAGATGCCTCCCGCGCCACAGCGCACGCGCGCGAGCGGCGGTGTCTTGAAGGCGATCAGGTCGCCCCGCTGAGCGCTCTTGAACAGGAACCGGGGCACGATGATCCGGTCGTCGCTCGACCCGGTGCAGCCCGGGCCCGGCTTGCCGCACCGCAGGGTCGGCTCCATCGTGGACGAGGGAATCCGGTAGGTGTGCGAAGTCAGGACGACCAGTACCACCAGCCCGACGACCAAGCCCGCCGCCCAGAGCAGCAAGCGGCCCATCAGCGCAGCGAGATGCGGTTCGGAGGCCAGTACACCGCGAAGACCTCCCCGATCAGGTTCCTGCGCGGGACGCTTCCCCACGAACGGGAGTCGCACGACTGCTGGCGATTGTCGCCCATCATGAAGTACTGCCCTTTCGGCACTTTGAAGACCTGCGTGGGATTGCGGTCGCGCCGGTCGGGGCGGATATACGGCTCCGACAACAGCTTGTCGTTGATGTAGACGCGGCCGTCGGTCTCGCGCACGGTGTCGCCGGGGAGGCCGATCAGGCGTTTGACGAAGGTCCCTCCGGCCCCGCACCGCAGCCGCGCCTTGGGCGGTGTCTTGAAGACGACGATCTCCCCACGCTTCGGGTCGCGGAACCGGTAGATGAACCGGTTGGCGAGCACGCGGTCGGACCACCGCGCTTCGCAGTAGGCGCCGGGCTTCGCGCAGTGCAGGGTCGGCTCCATCGACGACGACGGGATCCGGTACGGATTGACGACCCAGGCCTTGATCGCCAGCACGATCGCGACGGCGCCGACGATGGTGAGGATCCAGTCGATCGTGACCCGTTGGTTGTGCGAGAGCCCCAGGCGCTCGAGCGGCTTCGGCTTCGTCACCGAACGCTCCGCATGCGACTCTGCTCGCGGCGCCATTCCTCGATCCGGCCGTGGTCGCCCGAGAGCAACACGTCGGGTACCTGCCAACCGGAGAAGTCGGCGGGCCGCGTGTAGTGCGGATACTCGATTCCGCCCTCGAGCGACTCGGAGAAGCTCTCGTGCTCGCCGGAGCCGGCCGACAGCGCGCCGGGCAGACGCCGCGCGATTGCGTCCACCAGCACCATCGCCGGAAGCTCGCCGCCGGACAGGACATACGGGCCGATCGAGATCGCGTCGGTGGCGAGATTCGAGACGATCCGCTCGTCAAAGCCCTCGAAGCGCGACGACAGAAGCGTGAGGCGCTCCTCGCGCGCGAGCTCCTCCACCAGCGGCTGATCGAGTTGTCGCCCCTGCGGCGTCAGCGCGACGACGCGGTGCGTGGGCCGGCCGCCGTAGACGCTCTCCAGCGCCGCCGCCACCACGTCGACTCGCAGCACCATCCCCGCGCCGCCGCCGTAGGGCTCGTCGTCGACCTGTCCGGCGCGCAGCGGAGTCGTGTCGCGGTAGCTGAACAGCCGCAGATCGAGCTCCGTGCCGAGCACGGCAGCGAGCGGCCGCCGTTCGGTGAGCCACCCGAAGGCGTGCGGAACCAGAGTGAAGACGTCCAGTTGCAAAGTCGTGTGAGGTTACCCGGGGTCGGCGAAACCGCGTGCCACAACGATTCGCCCCGCGTCGAGGTCAACCTGCAGCACGCACGCGTCCACCAGCGGCAGCATCCCGCCTCCTTCGAGGACGATGACGTCGTTCGCCGGCCAGGTCTCGACGTCGGCGACCTTTCCGAGCGGCCGGCCGCCGTCCTCCTCGACCGAGAGCCCGACGAGCTGGAACACGTACCACTCCCCCGCGTCCGGGGCCGGCAGAGCCTCCCGCGGAACCTCGAGCACCGCACCGCGCTCGACGCGGCGGTCGAGCTTCACCACGAGCCGACCCTGGCCGGCGCGCTTCGACGTGACGACCTTGGCGGGCTCACCGCCTGCGTACAGCTCGGCGCCTGGGGCGAACCGCTCCGGGTCGTCGCTCGCGCGCTCGACCACGAAGGAGCCGTCGAGGCCATGGGGCCGCCCGACCTGTCCGACGTCCACGAACTCAGTCAAGGCTCTCGAAGTGCTCCGTCGCCTTCTCGCGCGACGGCGCCGCACGCAGATTCTCGGCCACGAACTCCTCGCGACTCGGCCAGGCCGTTGCCTCGATCTCTGCAATCGCCCGCTCGACGTCGAACGCCGTGCGCCTGAACTCGACCTCGGCTCCCACGATCGCCCAGAACGCCGCAACGTCGTCCTCGTACGGCATCCCGACGGAGCCCGCGTTCACGAACCGCTCGCGACGGAACTGCATGTGCGTGTGGCCCGCCACGACCAGACGGTTCTCGACGCCCGCCAGTGCGTCCTGGAACCGCTCGTGGGGCGACGCGTCGGTGAGGATCGGCCGGAGGTCGTCCCGGGGCGAGGCGTGGCAATACAGAACATCGTCCAGCTCCACCGTCGTCGGCCAGGCAGCGGCCCACTCGAGGGCTGCGGCGTCGAGCACGCTCCGCTCCCAGGCGTCCGGCGCACGATCGCAGTTGCCGCGAACGAACTGCGCGTCGACGCTGCGCACCAGGTCGAGGACCTCGACCGGCTTAGGCCCCAGGAACAGGTCGCCTCCGAAGACGATTGCGTCGACGCGGGCGACATCCACCTCGGCGAGCACGGCCTCGAGCGCCCACGGCATCCCGTGCACGTCGTACAGCGCCGCAACTCGCACCGCGAGCTAGTCCGCGATCTCGACGAGCACCCGCCGCTGCTCGCGCACGGCGGCCGCGCGCACGACGGTGCGCAGGGCGCGCGCGATGCGCCCCTGCCGTCCGATCACCTTGCCGACGTCGTCCTCGGCCACGTGCAGCCGCAGGACGAGGTCCTCGCCGTCGTCGATCTCCTCGACCCGCACGGCGTCCGGCTCGTCCACGAGCTGGCGCGCCAGGTATTCGAGGAGCTCGACCACCTATCCGACTTCTTTGGCCGTTCTCGGCAGGTCCTTCGCCTTGAGCAGCCGCGAGACGGCATCGGAGGGCTGTGCGCCCTTGCCGAGCCACTCGCGCACGCGGTCCTCGTCGAACTCGATCAGCGACGGATCGTGCTGCGGGTTGTACCGCCCGACGATCTCGATGAACTTGCCGTCGCGCGGGGAGCGCGAATCGGCCACCACGACCCTGTAGATCGGGTTCTTCTTCGACCCGACCCGGGTCAATCTCATCCGTACAGCCAAGCTACCTCCTAGCCTTCGATCGTTTCTTCTTCTTCCGGCCTGCACTGCCCGGCCGCGCCGACAGCGAGGGCTGCTGAGCAGCGCCGCCGTCCGCCATCATCTGGCCGAGGTCGGGCATCTTGCCCTTCCCCATCCCCTTCATCATCTTCGCCATCTGCTTGCGCGCCTCGAGCAGCTGGTTCACCTGCTGCACCGAGGTGCCCGAGCCGTTCGCGATCCGCATTCGCCGCCGCCCGTCGATCACGTGTGGGACGGCTCGTTCCTGCGGAGTCATCGACAGGATGATCGCCTCGACACGCGACATCTGCTTCTCGTCGACCTGGTCGAGGCCCTCGAGCTGCTTCCCGAGCCCCGGGATCATCTTCAGGATCCCCTGTACGGGCCCCATCCGCCGCAGCATCTTGTAGCTCTTGAGGAAGTCGTCGAAGGTGAACTCGCCCTTCATCATCCGCTTCTCGAGCTCGTCCTTCTCGTCCTCGTCCACCGCGGCCTCGGCCCGCTCGATCAGGGAGAGGACGTCGCCCATCCCGAGGATTCGCGAGGCCATCCGGTCGGGGTGGAAGACCTCGAGCTGGTCGACCTTCTCGCCGACGGAGATGAACTTGATCGGCCGGCCGGTGACCTGCTTCACGGAGAGGGCCGCGCCGCCGCGCGCATCGCCGTCGAGTTTCGTCATCACCACGCCGTCGAACGCGATGCGCTCCTGGAACGCGAGCGCGACGTTCACGGCCTCCTGGCCGGTCATCGCGTCGAGCACGAGCAGCACGTTCATCGGCTTCGCCGCGTTGCGCACGCGTACGAGCTCGTCCATGAGCTCCTCGTCGACGTGCAGGCGGCCGGCGGTGTCGACGATCACGACGTCCTGGCCGTCGAGCCGCAGCTTGTCGAGGCCGCGCTCGACGACGGCGACCGCGTCCTTCGTGTCGCGCTCGCTGTAGACCGGGATCTGGATCTGCTTGCCGAGCTGCTCGAGCTGGTCGATCGCCGCAGGGCGCTGGAGGTCGGCGGCGATCACCGCGGGCTTCTTGCCGTCCTTGCGGAGCAGCAGCGCGAGCTTGGCGGCCGCAGTGGTCTTGCCCGAGCCCTGCAGGCCCGCCAGCAGGATGACGGTCGGCGGGCGGCCGAACGCGAGCCCCGAGGCGCCGGCGCCCATGAGCGCGGTCAGCTCCTCGTTCACGATCTTCACGAGCTGCTGACCCGGAGTGAGGCTCTTCAGCACCTCCTGGCCGACGGCGCGCTCGCGGACCTGCGCGACGAACTGCTTCACGACGGCGAGGTTGACGTCCGCTTCGAGCAGTGCGAGGCGGATCTCGCGCATCGCACGCGAGATCTGATCCTCGTCGAGCTTCCCGCGCCCGCGAAGGTCGCCGAGCGCGGACTGCAAGCGGTCTGAAAGGGCGTCGAACACCGGTCGGGAAGGGTACCTGGCAAAAGACGAAGGGCGGCCCTGGGCCGCCCTTCGGTCGAGCTTGCATGCGTGCCTGCTACTTGTGCTTCTTGACCTTGATCTTGACGATGTGCCCCTTGCCGTCGGTCTTCTTGACGGAGTTGGGACAGCTGCCGGTGCCGACGAGGATGTCGCCGTGCTTCAGGTGCGCGCGGAGCGAGCTCTTGGGCACGGAGATCTTCCGGTAGGGCTTCTTCTTCGAGCCCATCCGGTGACAGATCGTGTACTTCTTCGGCTTCGGCTTCGGCTTCGTGACAACCGTTGTCGTGGTCTGGACGGTCGTGGTCGTGGTCGTCCCGGTCGTGGTCGTCCCGGTCGTGGTCGTCGTCGATCCCGTCGTCGTCGTTCCCGTGGTCGTCGTCGTCGACCCCGTGGTGGTCGTTCCGGTCGTGGTCGTCGTCGACGTGCTTTGCAGGATCGCCGCCGGGCTCTTGCCCGCGACGACCGCCGCCGCGAAGCCGCCGAGAGCGAGCGTCAGGCACACGGCGGCTGCCGTTCCAAGTCTTCGCATTTGGGGG
>JAWVDL010000009.1:0-2588 GCA_033857355.1 Gaiellaceae bacterium
GCGAGCCCTCGGCGAACAGGCGGACGCCTGGGCCCGAACGGTGCAGGCCCAGACGGAGTCGTCCGAGCGGCGACTAGAGGCGCTGGCGGCCGACCCCGATGCCCCGCTGACCGAGATCGCCGACGAGCTCCGTCGGCTGTCGAAGCTTCGCCCCGCGCTCACCGAGATGACCGCGCTGCTCGGCGAGCTGGAGACACGGACCCGAGAGCTGAGGACGGCATGGCTCGCACATCCTCCGAGAGGGCCGAAAACGGGCTGAAACCCGAGCCCCCAACCGGGGGATGAAGCTTCGAGACCTCTCGGCTATGACTCGATACGGTGGACACTGCGGAAGTCCATTGGCGGCCCCTAGGGACCTTGCTCGTCGAGCGTGGTCTGCTTTCGGCTGAGGAGCTGGAGGACGCGCTGCAGGCGCAGCGGGAGACCGGCAAGCGGCTCGGGGAGATCCTCGTCGAGCGGGGCCTCGTCTCTCATCCGGCCCTGACCGACACGCTCGCGGGCCAGTACGGCATCGAGCTGACGAGCGAGAGCGGATTCGGCACCGGCCTGCGCTCCTTGATCGAGCGCCGCCACGCCGCCGGCAGACGCAACGCGCTCCCGGCTTCGCCCGGCGAGGAGAAGACCGAGTACGACCTGGAGACCTTCGAAGTGGAGGACGTCCTCCGCGCCCCCGGCGAGCTGATCGCGCTCGAACCGCAACTGGAGGAGCAGTGGGCGAGGCTCGCCGCAGCCGAGGCAAAGGTGGCCGAGCGGGACGCCCTTATCGAGAAGCTCGAGCACCGGCTGGCAGACCTTGGCGACGGCGCCGCCACGCAGACGAAGGCGCTCAACCGCCGCCTCGGCGCGCTGCGAAAAGAGCTGGAAGACCGCGAGCAGAAGCTCACGTCCCTTGAGAACGCGATCGACGTCGCCCGGGCCGCGCGAGACCGCGACGCCGAGCAAGCGCAGGCCGAGGCCGAGTCGCTTCAGGAAGAGGTGGCGCGTCTCCAGCGCGAACGCGCCACCGAGCAGGCGAGGGGCAGGGAGCTGCGCGACGAGATCGACGCCGTCCGCCAGGCCTTCGAGGAGCGGCAGAGCGAGCTCGACGCGCTCCAGACCGAGCTCGGCGCCGAGCGGGCGCGCAGGGACGCCTCCGAACGCGAGCGAGCCGAGGAACGCACGCGAGCGGAAGAGCTCGGCAACGAGGTTCGAGCGCTCCAGGCCGAGGTCGCCCGCGAGCGCGCATGTGCCGGGTCGCTGCAGGAAGAGCTGGACGGCCTCCAGGGCGACGCCGACGAGCGGCTCGAGGACTTGCGCAAGCGGGCCGAGAGGGCAGAGACCGAGCGCGACCGCGAGCAGACGCGCGGCGCGACGCTCGACGACCAGGTCAGAGCGCTGAAGGCCGAGCTCAAACGCGAAAGCGCTCGCGCCGTCTCGCTGCAGGACCAGCTGGCCGGCCTCCAGCGCGACGCCGACGAGCGCCTCGAAGATTTGCGCAATCGCGCCGAGACGGCAGAGGCGGAGCGCGACCTGGAGCAGGCGCGCGGCGCAAAGCTCCACGACCAGGTTCGAACGCTCCAGGCCGAGCTCGAAAGCGAAAGCGCTCACGCCGAGACGGCAGAGGCGGAGCGGGACCGCGAACAAGCCCGAGGCGGGGAGCTCGGCGAAGAGCTCCGCACACTCCGGGCCGAGCTCGACCACGAGCGCGCACTCCGGAACGCAGCCGGCCAGGATCGCGAGGCGCTTGCAGCCGAGCTGACCGAAGCGCGCTCGGCGCTCGCGGAATCAACGGACGCAGCGAGCCAGGATTCGACGGTCGAGACGCTCGCCATGGTGCTCGACGAGATGCGTCGCGAGCGCGACTCGGAGCGCAAAGATCATTCCACGGCCGCGCGCCGGCTTGCGGAGCTCGAGCACGAACGCGACGAGCAGGCCCGGCAGCTTGCGCAGGCGCAGTCGGTCGCCGCAATGAACGAGATGCGTGTGGTCGAGCTCGAAGAGGAGTTGCAGCGCCGGCTCGGCGAGCTCGGCTCGGCTCATGACGAACGCGGGAAGCTCGCCCTGCTCGTCAAGCGGCTCGGGGCCGAGCAGAGTGCCCGCCAGCGGCTGCTGGCCGAGGCGACCGAGCAGGCCGATCGGCAACGGCGGCGCGCCGACGAGCTCACTGAAGAGGCAGCGCGTCAGGTCGAAGAGGAGCGTGAGGAGAGGGCCCGCCTGGCGCCCCGGCTCGAGGCGCTGCAGCGCGAGGTCGCGGCGTCGGAGCAGCGCCTCGCCTCAGCAGCCGTGCGAGTTCTCGGCGAGCGGCGAAAGCAGGACGATGAGCGACGGCGCGCCGAGGCGGCCGAGGCGGCCTCCCGGCGATACAGGCACCGGCTCAGCCAGCTCGAGCAGTCCGGCGGCGTGTCCGCCTAGTCCCCGCGGTAGCACTACGCTTCCCCGCCGTGGCTCGCTTCGGGCACGTCGTCGTTCTCCTCGCGCTTGTCGCGGCCGCGGCCTGCGCACTCGCGGACTCGCCCACATCGTCGGCCCGCGAAGCCGCTGCTCCGCCGTACACCGTCGTCCCGGCGCCGTATACCGAGACGCCTCGCTTCGTCGTGCGCTACACGGGG
>JAWVDL010000010.1:0-3628 GCA_033857355.1 Gaiellaceae bacterium
AGGGTCGTCATCGCGACCTGCCAGCCGCCGCCGACCTCGCCGACCAGGTTCTCTCGGGGCACCTCGACGTCCGAGAGGAAGATCTCGTTGAACTCGGCCTCGCCGGTGATCTGGCGGAGGGGCCGCACCTCGACCCCGGGCGCCTTCATGTCGACGATCAGGTAGGTCAGGCCTGCGTGCTTCTCGGAGTCGGGATCGCTCCGGCCGAGCAGGATGCAGTAATCGGCGATATGCGCGTAGGACGACCACACCTTCTGGCCGGAGACCACGAAGCCGTCGTCGCCGAGCTCGATGCGGGTGCGCACGCCCGCCAGGTCGGAGCCGGCTTCGGGCTCGGAGAAGCCCTGGCACCAGATCTCCTCGCCGCTGAGGATGTTCGCCAGGTAGCGGGACTTCTGCTCGTCGGTGCCGTGGGCCATGATCGTGGGCCCGGCCATCCCGAGCCCGATGACGCCGACGTGCTGAGGCGCCTGGGCGCGTGCGAGCTCCTCCAGCACGATCGCCTGGTGGCTGTAGGGAGCGGAATGCCCACCGTACTCCTCGGGCCAGGTCAGTCCCATGTAGCCGGCGTCGTGGAGCTTGCGGCTCCACTCACGACCGGGCTCAGCCGGCAGGTTCGCGGCCAGCCAGGCGCGTAGCTCCGCCCGGAAGGCCGCTTCGTCCGGGCTGTCGCGGAGGTCCACGTGCTTATTGAATCAGCGTCCCTGCGCCGAGTCACCCCGAAGGGTCATGCAGGTGCTCGAGGCGCGCGCGATCAGGCGGCCTTCCGCGTCCTCGACGTCGCACTCGGTCATACCGACCGTCCGCCCGCGACTCACGACCCGGCCTCGCGCGACGAGCTTGCCCTTCCAGAACGGGCGGAGGAAGTTGATCTTCAGCTCGAGCGTGGTGAACGACTCGCCTTCCTCCAGCTCCGAGAAGTAGGCCGTCCCCATTGCGGCGTCCGCGAGGTCGCAGAGGATGCCGCCGTGCACGGTCCCCATCGGGTTCTCGTGCCGCTCGGTCACTTCGAGCGTCATCTCCGAGGTGCCACCTGAGGCGCGAACCAGCTCGAGCCCGACCAGCTCGGCGACCGGAGGCGGGAACTTCACAGCCGGATCACCGATCTGATCACATCGCCCGCCTTCAGCTCGTCGAATGCCCGGTCGACGTCCTCCAACGCGATCGTCTTCGTGACCATTCCGGCCAGGTCGAGCTCGCCGTCGAGCGCGAGCTGCAGCAGGCGCGGGAAGTCCTCGGCGGGGATCTGGTCGCCGCCGTGCGAGACGAGGACGCGCACCCGGCGGTCGAACAGCCGCTCGAGGCCGAGCGCGACCTCGGAGCCCGGCTGCGGGAGCCCGATGTAGACGAGCGTGCCGGCGTGGCCGAGCATCCCGAGCGCTTGCTGGACGGTCTCCGGCCGGCCGACGACGTCGAAGACGAAGTCGAGGCGCTCGCCGGGCCCGGTGTGCGTTGCGCCGAAGCGCTCGGCCGCCTCGAGCTTCCGTTCGTCGAGGTCGACGGCGTAGATCTCCGCCGCGCCCGCAATGCGCGCGCCCTGCACGACCGACAAGCCCACGGCCCCGCAGCCGATCACCCCGACGCGCGCGCCGGGCCACACCTTGGCCGTCTCGAGCACGGAGCCCACACCCGTTGCGACGGCGCAACCGACGAGGCAGGCCTGCTCCAGCGGAAGCTCGGCGGGGACGCGAACGGCAGCCGCCTGCTGGACGACGACGCGCGTCGAAAACGTGCCAAGCCCGAGCGTCCTGCCGAGCTCTTGCCCGTCGGCGAGGTGCGGGGCCGGTCCGGCCACGGCGGGTGTCCGGCACCGGCGGGCATCGCCGCGCATGCACCACGCGCAGCGCCCGCACGGCGCCCGCCAGCCGAGCACGACGCGGTCGCCGGGTGCGAGACCCTCCACCTCCGGCCCGACGGACTCGACGATGCCGGCGCCCTCGTGGCCGAGGACCACGGGGAGGCGATGGCCCCACCCGGTCTCGAGCAAGTGCAAGTCCGAGTGGCAGACGCCGCTCGCCTCGATCCGGACGACGACGTCCTGTGGGCCGGGCTCGGCGACCTCGATCTCCTCGATCGACGTCCGGCCGAGCTCGGCGACTACGACGCCGCGATCCAAGAGGAGTCGAGCTCCCGCACGCTCGAGCCGCCGCTGAGGGCAAGCGTGAGATCCGTCTCGGCGGCGAGGTTCCGCAAGACCGCCTCGACGCCCTCCTGGCCGCCGACCGCGAGCCCGTACACGTAGGGCCGCCCGAGCAGCACCGCGTCGGCTCCGAGCGCGAGGGCCTTCACGACGTCCGCGCCGCCGCGGATCCCGCTGTCCATCAGCACGACAGGCTCGCGACCCACCTCCTCACGCACCTCGACGAGGGCGTCGAGCGCGGCGACCGAGCCGTCGACCTGCCGGCCGCCGTGGTTCGAGACGACGATCCCGTCCACGCCGAGCTCGAAGGCTCGCGCCGCGTCGTCTCCGCGCAGGATCCCCTTGACGAGGATCGGCAGTGCCGTGCGGTCACGCAGCCACGCGAGGTCGTCCCAGCCAAGCTTGAGGTTCGGGAACATCGCCAACATCGTCCCGGCGGACACGAGCACGTCCTCCTCGGGCGGGACAGGCAGACGCTCGAGGAAGACCGGGTCGCTCGTGAACTGGCCGATCCCCTCGCCCTCGCGGAAGGGCAGGTAGGCACGGTCGAGATCGCGCGGCCGCCAGCCGAGCGTCAGCGTGTCCACCGTGACGACGATCGCGGAGTAACCGGCCGCGGCGGCGCGGTCGACGAGGCTGCCGGCGACGTCGGGGTCGCTGACCCAGTAGAGCTGGAACCATCGGGGTGTGTCGCCGAGCGCCTCGGCAACTTCCTCCATCGAATGGGACGCCGCGCTGGAGAGGACGAGCGGGATCCCGAGCGCCGCGGCCGCGCGTGCCACCGCGAGCTCGCCCTCCGGATGAGCGATCGAGAGGACGCCGACGGGCGCGAGGAAGAACGGGACGGGCGACTGCACGCCGAGCACCTCGACGGAGAGGTCGCGCACCGCGTTCCCGGTCAGCATCTTCGGTCGCAGCCGGCGCCGCTCGAACGCCTCCAAGTTGGCGCGCATCGTCGCCTCGGCTCCCGCGCCGCCTACGATGTAGCCGAAGGGACCCGGCTCGAGAGCCTCCCGCGCGCGAGCCTCCCAGTCGGCGAAGGAAACCGGCCACGGCGACTCGCCGGAGACGTAGATCTCGTTCTGGATCTGACTGCCGTCGAACTGCATCCGCGGTCGCGCGATCTTACGCCGCTGCGCTCGGCAGCCGTTCGCGCAGGAACGCGTACTGCGTCTGCAGGGCCGCCCGCCCGAGCGCGAGCCCGAACGACGTGAAGCCGTGCACACCTTCCGGCCAGACCCGCAGCTCCGCGGAGTTCCCGGCCTGGGTCCAGAGCTCCGAGAGAATGACCGAGTCTTCGAGCAGCACGTCGCGGTCGCCGACGGTGAACAGGGCGGGCGGCAAGCCGCGCAGATCGGCGTAGAGCGGCGAGATCGCGGGGTCGCATCGTTCCTCGGTGCTGAGCCCCGGCAGGAAGCAGTCCGCGAACCAGCGCATGACGGACGGCGTGAGCGAAGGATGATGCTCGCCCTCCAGGCGCTGCACCGA
>JAWVDL010000011.1:0-5260 GCA_033857355.1 Gaiellaceae bacterium
ACGACGGGAGGCCGCATCGTCGACGTGTTCCTCGAGCTCTGGGCGCTCGTCGTCGTGACCGGCGTCGCAGGCGCGTTCGCAGCCTTCTTCATGGCCGCAGATCCGGACTGATTATTCGAGCGGAGGGTTCTGGACGTTGTGCTCGGTGGCGTACGCCTCCGTGAGCTGGTTCACGACGTCGAATCCCTCACCGTAGGCGTAGTTGATCTTCACGAACGGCTCCCATTTGTCGGGCAGCGCGTCCTCCGGGAAGATCGCCTCGACCGGGCACTCCGGTTCGCATGCCCCACAGTCGATGCACTCCTCCGGATCGATCACGAGGATCCGATCGGCCTGGTGGATGCAGTCGACCGGGCAGACATCGACGCACGAGAGGTCTTTGATGTCGATGCAAGGCTCGGCGATGATGTAGGTCACGGGCGGGCTACTCTACCGTGGCCAATAGCTCATCGACGAGCTGTGGAGCGCGCTCGTCCAGGGCCGATTTGACCAGCACCTGGTCGAATCCCGCGGCGTGTCCCGCGCGCAGCCCGGCCGCGTCGTTGTGGTTCGTGAAGCCCAGGATCGGGATGTCCGGCCACGAGTCGGCGACCTCGTCGCAATCGATGCGGGCCATGTCGGCGATGACCAGGTCGGGCGGGTCGATGCTGTCCGTCGTGACGAAGCGATGCCCTGGCAGGAGGGCTTCGAGCTTCCCGCGGAAGAAGAGGTCGACCCCGCACAACAGGATCGTCGCCACGGCCTGAGCGTAGCGCGTTAGCTTGGCCCTATGGAAGCGTTTTCGCGGGGCGTCGAGCTGATTCGAGCGGGCGAGTACTTCGCGGCGCACGAGGAGCTCGAGGATGCGTGGCGCGCCGCCGAGCCCGCGGAGCGCGATTTCCTGCAGGGGCTCGTCCACGTGGCGGTCGCGTGGTACCAGGCCGGACGGGGGAAGGAGACCGGGTGCGGGCGCCAGCTCGAGAAGGCCGTTCGCCGGCTGACGCCATACGCACCGGAGCACCGCGGGATCGACATCGCCGGGCTGCTCGTCCAGCTCGAGGCCGCGCGGGCGATCGTCGCCGGGGGCTCGCTCGAGCTTCCTGCTCCTAGGATCTAACCGGTTCGCCGCTCGCGCTCGACGGAGTGGTAAGGGAGCGCAGACGGGCAGGCGGCGAAGCCACCTGCCCTGAAACGGCGCCGCCGAGTCGGCGCCTCTAGCCGCCCAGGCCGACGCTGTCCAGCACGTGGCCGACCGCCGCGTTCAGCCACCAGTAACGCCCGAAGAAGAGCAGGAGGCCGAGCGCCACGAGCACGGCGCCACTGCCGACCCGGATCACCGAGTAGCGGTCGCGCAGCCAGCGGAACGTGCCCATCGCACGTGTGAACGCGACGCCCGCGAGCAGAAACGGGACGGCGAGCCCGACCGAGTACGCGAAGAGGAGCAGCGATCCCTGTGCGACCGTGCTCGAGTCGCCGGCGAGGACCAGGATCGAGCCGAGCACGGGCCCGACGCAGGGCGCCGCGCACACAGCGAAGGCCGCGCCGAGCAGCGTGCTCGAGCCGCGGCGCCGGGCCGACGACACGAGCTCGGGCGCGAGCAGGCGCTCCGGGAACGGGAGGAGTCCCATGAAGGCGAGTCCCAGCACGACGATCAGGAAGCCCGCGACCGAGTAGACGAGACGTTGGTCTCCGCCGAGCGCGCCTCCGACCAGCCCCGAGAGAGCGCCCAGCGCCACGAACACGAGCGTGAAGCCCGCGACGAACGGCAGGCTCGCGAGGACGACGCGCCGCGAGACTCCCGGCCGCCCCAGGTCGCCCGCCCCGACCGCCGAGACGGCCGAAAGGTAGCCCGGGACGAGCGGCAGGACGCACGGCGCAAGGAACGAGAGCAAGCCCGCGAGGAACGCAATCGGGACGCGCTCGGCCACGGTCAGCCGTCGAAGCGCGCCAGCTCGGCGTCGAGCCGGCGCTCGGCCTCGGGATCGAGCCTCGCACCAGCGCCCGGCGTCGGCCGGTCGCGGTCGCGCGTCCAGCGCCACGCGAGGATCCCGAGCACGATCGCCCCGAGCCCGAGCCCACCGAGCGGCAGCGCCCACGCCAGCAGATCCCAGCCGCGCTTCGGGGGAGCGGCCAGGATGGACGGGCCGAAGTTGTCGACGAGCTGCGACTCGATCTGCGACTTCGTCTGCCCCTGCGCGATCCGGACGCGGATGAACGCCTTGATCTGCTGCGCGATCGCGGAGTTCGACTCGTCGAGCGTCGTGTGGCACGTCGGGCACATCACCTCGCCCTCCAGCTCTGCCAGCGACGGATGCCGCTCGCTCGCGAGCGCGGGGGCGGCCACCGCGAGCGTCAGCACCGCGGCCACGGCGAGCGCGACTCTCACGAGCGGAGCGCGCGCCGGATGCTCGAGTCGAGCGCGGCGCCGGTCAGCTGACCCTGCACGCGGTTTCCGACGAGCTTGCCGTTGCGGCCCACGATGAACGTCTCCGGCAGGAGCGAGACCCCGTACGGCTGGAGCAGCCGGCCGGAACGGTCGCGGACGAGCGTGTACGTGATCCCGTGCTTGCGCGCGAACTTGCGGGCGTCGCCGGCGAAGTCGTTCACGTCGATGCCGACCACCACCACGCCACGCGGCGCGTAACGCTTGGACGCTGCCTCGAAATGCGGCGCCTCCGCCTTGCACGGGATGCACCAGGGCGCCCAGAAGTTGATCACGACCACCTTCCCGCGCAACGACGCCAGCTGCAGCTTTCCGCTGCCCTCGAGACGCGGCAGCGTCCAGTCGGGAGCGCGGACGAGCTTGCCCTTCTGGAGGGCCTCCGCCGCGCCTCCGCCGGGTGCGTTCGCGACGCGCCAGACGAGCAGCGCGAGCAGCGCGAGAACGCCGGCGACCGCAATCGCCTGCGCCCCGAGCTTGAGCGACCGAGTCACGCCGAGACGATGAACACCGGCGTGCCGATGTCCACGCGGTTGAACAGCCACTCGGCGTCCACCACGTGCATGCGGATGCAGCCGTGGGAGACCGAGTAGCCGATCGAGCTCTCGTTGTTCGTGCCGTGGATTCCGACGCCGGCCGCCGACAGGCCCATCCAGCGCGTGCCCAGCGGGTTGCTCGGCCCGGGCGGAATCGGCTTCTCGCCCTTGGCCCACGGCGAGGCCGGCGGGTACCACCACGGGTTTCGCCACTTGACGACGATCTCGAAGCGACCGAGCGGCGTGGGATACCGGTCCTGGCCCGTGGCGACGCCGAAGATCCGGATCTGGCGCATCCCGTCGTAGAGATAGAGCCGGTTCGACCTGCGGCGGATGACGATCGCCGAGCCGAAGTCCTTGCGCGTGACCGCCTGTGCCTTCTGCTTCGAGCGCAGCACGAGCTCGTTCCGGCGGTTCTGGAGCAGCGCGGCCGAGATCGCACGCACCGCCGCAGGGCGATCGAGGACACGGCCGGGCGAGCCCTTGGAGATGAACGGCCGGAGGTGTCGCAGCACGAGCTGCGAGTCGTGCGGCGGGTGGTCGAAGCGCTTTGCGATCGTGGCGACGTAGGCGCGCAGGCGCTCGAGTCGCACGCTCACCACGACCTGGATCGACGTGCCCGCCTCGGCACCCTGCGCGCGCTCGACGGCCTTCTGTGCCTCGATCGACGCGCCGAGCGCGGTCGGCGTCGGCGCGAGGCGGTGTCCGGCAACGACGATCGGCAGGGGCGCCGCGAACGCCGTCTGCACGGCCGCTACCGCCTCGGTCGGCGTCATCCCGCCGACGGCCACGCCCGCGATCGTCACGCCTGCGGGAATCGTCGCCGGCGCGGTGGTGGTCGTCGTCGTGGTCGTCGTGGTGGTCCCCGGAGGGTCGTCCTTGCCCGCCGCGAGCACGGCGGCGGAAAGCATCCCCGCGCCTGCACAGGCTGCAAGGAGGACGATCGAGATCAGGGCCGCGCGTTTCAGGTCAACAATCCTCGGAATCCAGCGGGATGATAGCGACGCCGCGGCCGGAATCCCGCGTCCTCCAGGGAAAAATCACCGCGGCGCCGTCGGGAGCAATCGCTGGTCGGCGCCGGCACCCCGCGCCGCGTACTCGACGATCATCCGGTCGGTCACCCACTCGACCGGCGCGCGGTCGTCCGTCCACGGGTCGGCGGACGGCAGAACGGGCTGCATCTGACGCTCGAGCAGGGCCGTGAGCGCCCGGAGTCGCGCAGGGGCGCGCTCGAGCCGAGCAGGCTCGACGGGCGCCGTGAAGCCGAGCACGAGGCGGTTGAGCGTGAGCGCGGGCCACATGCGTACATACGGAAAGACGGTGGCCAGAGTCCCCGCGACGTCGCGCGCGAGGCGGTCGTCGCCCGGCACCGTGGCGACGTTGAGCGCGACGATGCCCCCGGGCCGCAGGTGCTGCCGAACGAGCCGGAAGAACTCCTGCGTGGCGAGGTAGAAGGGGACGTACGGCTGGCGATAGGCGTCGATCGCGATCAGGTCGTAACGCGCATGCGTCCGCCGGAGGAAGGGCCGCGCGTCGGCCGTGATCACCCGCAGGCGTGGATTCGAGCCCAGCCCGAGGAAGCGGCGGCCGGCCTCGCTGACCGCCGGGTCGAGCTCGACACCGTCGATGCGAGCCTGCGGGTAGAAGACGCCGTAGGCGCGCGCGGTCGTCCCGCCCGCGTTGCCGAGGATCGCGACCCGCTCGACCGGCCGCCCGAGCAGCGGCGGGACCGCGAGGAACATGTCCCACTCGTTGCCGGTCAACACCGTGTCGGGCCGCCACTCGGAGTGGATCGCCAGCCCTTCGTTGAGATAGAGCCGGCGGACTCCGCCCTCGTCGACGACCTGGACGAACTGATAGCGCGACTCGTGCTCGTAGAGCAGTCCGGTGCTCGCCTTCACGGCTCCCGGGGGAAGTGCGAACAGCGCCGCGGGCACGAGCGCGACCGCCGCGAAGCGCCGTCCGAGCACGAGGGTTCCGCCCAGCGCGAGCACGACCGCGGTTGCGAGCAGGGTGCGCTGGGTGCCGAGCAGCGGGATCGCGACGAGTGCGGGCACGAACGTCCCGAGCAGGCTCCCGGCGGTGGAGAGCGCGAAGACGCGCCCCGCGACCTCGCCCGCGCGCGTCAGGTCGACGATCGCGAGCCGGATCGCGAACGGCGCGACGGCGCCGAGCAGTACCACCGGCGGCGCGAAGAGCAGCAGGGCGCCGAAGAACGAGCCGATCGCCGCCCCGGCGTCGACTCGGTCGAGCGCGCCCGTCGAGGCGTCGAGGAACGGCCGCGCGACGAACGGGATCGCCGCGA
>JAWVDL010000012.1:0-4048 GCA_033857355.1 Gaiellaceae bacterium
CCACCGGCTTCCTGGCCACGAAGGGCTTGCTTGCCGGAGTCGGCCTGCTGCTCGGGCTGGTCTTCGGAACCACGGCCGCCGGGCTCGGCGGAGCCTTCCTGTTCGGGCTCGCATGCGCCGCCGGCGGGTTCATGATCCCCGACTTCGTGATCGGCTCGCGTGCACGCAGCCGGCGTGAGCGAGTCCGCTCGGAGCTGCCGGACGCTCTGGACCTGTTGGCCGTCAGCGTCGAGGCCGGACTCGGGTTCGACGGCGCGATCGCCAAGCTGACCGAGCACCTCCCGGGTGCGCTGACCGAGGAGTTCGGCCTCGCCCTCGGCGAGATGCGCATCGGCGAAAGCCGCGCGGAGGCGCTCAAGAAGATGTCGCAGCGGGTCGACGCCCCTGAGCTGGCGGCGTTCGTCCGCGCGATCATCCAGGCCGACCAGCTGGGCATCTCGCTCGGACGAATCCTGCGCGTCCAGGCCGCCGACACGCGCCTGCGCCGCCAGGCTGCCGCCGAGGAGCGGGCGATGAAGGCACCGGTCAAGATGCTGTTCCCGACCGTGATCTTCATCTTCCCGTCGATGTTCATGGTCATCCTGGGCCCGGCCCTCCTCAACCTCACCGCTCTGTTCAACGCGTAATGGCCAAGACCGCGCCCAAGGAGACAGGCGAGCGCGAAAAGGGCTTCGGAACGGGCCTGCGGGCCCAGCTCGAGGAGAAGCGCGGGAAGAAGGAGGCCGCTGCCGAGGCGGCCTCGGCGCCTCCCGCCCAGCCCTTGGACGCGGCGCCGCCGCCGGCACGGCCCAAGCTCGAGGTCGCCCCTCCCCTACCGCCGCTCGACCTCAGCTACGACGCGAACCTCGAGGCGCTGCGCGCCGAGCTCACCGCCGCTCTCGCGCGCGAGCAGGACCTCCGCACCACGCTCGAAGAGCAGGTCGAGGCGTACGAGCGCGGACTGAACGCCGACCGCGACTTTGCGCTGCGAGAGGCCGAGCTCGAGGGAAGGATCGCGAAGGCGAACGCGAACGAGCAGGCGCTCGTCGAGCGCGAGCGCACGATCGTGAAGAAGTTCGAGACGCTCGAGGCCGAAGAGCGCCGGTTCGCCGCGCTCAAGTCCGAGCTGACGACCAGACAGGCGCGGCTCGACGAGCGCGAGGAGCAGACCGTGGCGAAGCTTCGCGAGCTCACGGACGCCGAGCGGGAGCGCGGCAAGGCCGCCGCGGAGGTCTCGAAGCAGGCCGCCTCGATCGCCGAGCGCGAGAAGAAACTGGGCAAGAGCGAGGCGCAACTGGCCGAGCGCGAGCGAGAGGCCGCCGGACGGCTCGAGAGCCGAGAGCGCACCCTGGCGGAGCGCGAGAGCGCCGCTCGCGAGCGCGAGCGCGCCGCAGTCGAGCACGAGAAGCGCTTCTCGTCCCGCGAGCGCGAGCTTGCGAAGCTGCAGGAGCAGATCTCCGGCACCGAGGACAAGGTCGCCGAGCGCGAGCGCAAGGTCGAGCTCGAGCTCGACCGGCTGAAGTCCGAGCAGGAGCGCGTCCGCAGCGAGGCAGCCCAGCTCGAGCGCCTGCGCGCCGGCAGCGGCAAGGTCGAGCAGGAGTCGCTGGCGCGGCTGCAGGAGCTGGAGCAGCGCGAGGCGCAGATCGCCGGCAAGGAGACGGAGCTCATGGCCAAGGAGGCCGAGCTGAACCGGCTCAAGGCGACGGTTCAGCGCGACAGCGCCGACGCAGCGCGGGGCCACGACCTCGAGATCAAGGCGGAAGCTCTCGAGGAGCGCGAGCGCGAGCTCGCGGCCCGGGAAGCGACGCTGGACGGCAGCTCGGGCAGCCTCGACGCGCGCAAGCAGCGCCTCGACCGCCTCGAGCAGCGGCTCACCAAGATGGAGACCCAGGTGACGACTCGGCTCAAGGAGCTCGAGGAGCGGGAGGCCCAGGTCGACATCCGCGAAGCGACTCTCGAAGCCGACCATGAGATTCGAGACGACAAGCTCGAGCGTCGCGAGAAGCTCGTCGCGGACCTGGAGAACAAGCTTGGTCGAAAGGAAGCAGATCTCGCCGCCTACGTCGGGCAACTGCAGGCGAAGGTGGAAGCCGTGGGCGGCGGCGATGCCGACTGGTGGGCGAAGCAGCTCGGGAAGCCCCTCGAGGCGAAGGGGAAGCCCGAAGAGGGGGCGTGAGCACAGCTTCAGGCTGAGCTCACGCCCTCCAAGTTTTCACCGCGGCAAACCGCCTTCTCCCGTCCACGTCTAACCAGTCGGGTGGAAGGCCCTTCGGAAGAGGAAGCACGGCAGGCGATCCCCCGCCGGTGGCTGGCGCCGCTCCTGGTCGTCCTTCTGCTCGCCGTCGTCGCGGTCGTCAGCGCCGGCAGGCGCAGCGGCCTGGGAGCTCACGGACACGGCCCCGGCCGTGCTTTCTACGACTACCTCTTCACGAGCGTGATGCTCGTCTGGGGGCTGGTCGGGCTCGTGCTCCTGGCACTGCATTTTCGCGAGCGGCGGGTGATCCTCAAGGAGCGCAGGCCGTCGCGCTTCCCGGGGGTGCGGCTGATCGGCTACCTCCTGCTCTTCGCGACCCTCGGACTCATGTTCCACAGCCAATTGCGGCGACTGCAGGAACGGTGGGGGTTCCTCCCGCTTGCCCACCGCTCGCGAGGGGGCCTGGGACGAGCCGGCGGACATGTCGCGACCACCCAGCAGCTCGAGTTCCGCTGGGCGCCGCTCATCGTGACGGCGGTGCTCGCTCTGGTCGTTCTTACGATGTTCGCCGCCACCGTGCTGCGCCGCCGCGCGGTGCTGCTGGAGGCCAGAACGATCGAAGACGCGCTCGCCGAGGTGATGGACGATGCGCTCGACGACATCCGCGCCGAGGGCGACCCGAGGCGGGCGATCATCGCCGCCTATGCCCGGATGGAGAAGCTGCTGGCGGGGTTCGGCAGGGGCCGCGCTCCCTCCGAGGCGCCGTTCGAGTACCTCGCACGAGTGCTGCTCGAGCTGCGCGTGAGCCGCCATCCCGTCGAGGCGCTGACCGAGCTCTTCGAGCGCGCGAAGTTCTCCGCCCACACCCTGGGGCCCGAGGAAAAGTCCCGCGCGATCGAGTCGCTCGAGTCGGTGCGCGACGAGCTGCGCGACCCGGTCGCGGTGGCCGCAGAGCGGGCGCCGGCGTGAGGCGAGCCGCAATCTGGGCGGCCGTCGCGGTCGCCGTCCTCGTCGTCACGCTGGCGACGCTGCCGTTCCGTCACGGCCTGATCGTCCAAGGCTGGCTCTTGACCTGCGGCGGCCTGATCTTGCTCCAACTGGTGGCCGCGACGCGCGCGCCTGCGCTCGACAACGAGCCGTCGTCGTTCGAGCGCGCGCTTCGCTCGACGACACCCGCACCGGAGCGCCCGCCCGAGCTCGCCCGCCTCGAGCGCGAGGTCTACCTCGGCATGACGGGGCAGCTCTTCCTCCACCGGCGGCTTCGCCCGACGCTGCGAGAGATCGCCGAGCAGCGCCTGCGCGATTGCCGGGGCGTGGAGCTCGACAGCGGCGATCCGGACGTGGTCGCAGCTCTCGGCGACGACGGCTGGGAGCTCCTTCGTCCCGACCGAAAGGAGCACGGGAACCCCGACGCGGCCGGAATCGGGCTAGCCGAGCTCGAACGGGTCGTCGCCGCGCTTGAGAGGATTCAGGCATGACGCCGCTCGACGAGACGCGCGCCCGCTGCGACCGGATCCTGGCGGAGGTCGAGCGCGCCGTCGTCGGCAAGCGCGAGCCGCTCGAGCTCATCCTGCTCGGGATCCTCGCCGACGGCCACGTCCTGATCGAGGACTATCCGGGCCTTGCCAAGACGCTGATCGCGCGCTCGTTCGCGCAGGTCGCGAGCATGCGGTTCTCCCGGATCCAGTTCACGCCGGACCTGATGCCCGGCGACGTCACGGGCTCGTCGATCTTCAACCAGCGCACGGCCGACTTCGAGTTCCGGCCGGGGCCCATCTTCGCGAACCTGCTCCTCGCCGACGAGATCAACCGCGCCCCGCCGAAGACGCAGGCGGCGCTGCTGGAGGCGATGCAGGAGCGCCAGGTGACGATCGA
>JAWVDL010000013.1:0-2828 GCA_033857355.1 Gaiellaceae bacterium
AACCTCCCGATCGTCAAGGACCTCGTCGTCGACATGCAGCCGTTCTGGGACAAGTTCCACTCGGTCAAGCCGTGGCTCCAGCCCGGCTACGAGGCGCCGCCTGACGGCAAGGAGCACATCGTCTCGCAGGAGCGGATGAACCCGATCCACAAGGAGTCGCTCTGCATCAACTGCGGCTGCTGCGTCTCGGAGTGCAACGCGATGGAGTCCGATCCGGAGTTCCTCGGGCCGCAGGCGCTCGCGAAGGCGTTCCGGTTCGTCGGCGATCCCCGCGACAACTCCGGTGTCGACCGGCTCGAGGATCTGAACAGCGAGCACGGGATCTGGGAGTGCACGCGCTGCTACTTCTGCACGGAGCGCTGCCCGAAGGGCGTCGATCCGCGCGACTCGATCGCGAAGCTGGGGGCCGAGTCGGTCAAGGAGGGCATCGATCGCGACATGGGTGCAAAGCACGCGAAGTGGTTCGTCGCGTCGGCGAAGACGACCGGCTGGCTGCGGGAGACCGAGCTCGTCCCGAAGACGCAGGGCATCGTCTCGGCGATCAAGCAGACGCGGTTCGCGATCGCACTTGCGCTCAAAGGCAAGGTCCCGCCGCCGATCCCGCCGCACGTCGCGCAGGACGTCGACGAGTCGCGCAAGCTCTACGACCTCGTCCACGAGCAGGGCCGCGACGGCGCTGCGGGCATCGTCCAGGGCGAGCGCGGGATTGCGCGCATGGAGTACCTGCACGAGACGTCCGATCCCGACAGCGTCCCCGCGAGCCGCATCGGCCCCGAGGCGACCCCCGGAGAGGAGCCACCCCATGCCGAGGGCTGAGGAAGCGAACGGAGCTCGCAAGGTCGCGTACTACAAGGGCTGCCTCGCGTCGCTCTCGGCCAAGGAGCTCGACACGTCGACCCGCGCGCTCGCGCCGCTCGTCGGACTCGAGCTGGAGGAGCTCGAGTCGGTCACCTGCTGCGGCGCCGGAGACATCCACGAAGCGGAGCCGGACTACTACCTCCATCTGAACGCGCGCATCCTCGCCTACGCCCAGGCCACGGGCGTCGACACGCTGCTGACGATCTGCAACGTGTGCACGCTCAACCTGAGGCAGGCCGATTTCATGCTGAAGGGCGATCCCGAGTTGCTCGGCCGCGTGAACGAGAATCTCCAGCGGGTCGGCATTCCGGCCTATACCGGTAGCATCGAGGTGCGCCACCTGCTCTGGGAGATCTCCGACGGGCCCGGGTACGAGTTGCTGAAGCAGGCGGCGCACAAGGGGCTCAAGGGCCTCCGGGTCGCGCCGTTCTACGGCTGCCAGATCCTCCGACCGTCGAAGCTGCTCGGGCACGAGGATCCGGACCGGCCGTGGTCGCTCGAGCGGATCATCGAGGCCTGCGGCGGCGAGCCCGTGGACTATCCGGCCAAGATCAAGTGCTGCGGCTTCCCGATCATCCAGGCACGCGAGGAGACCGCGCTCGGCGAGCTGATCCAGCCGATCGAGCAGGCGAGCGAGGCCGGAGCCGACGCAATGGTGACGCCGTGCCCGCTCTGCCATCTCTCGCTCGACGCGTGGCAGTCGAAGCTGAAGAAGGCGACCGGCAAGGATTTCCAGATGCCGATCCTCCACCTGTCGCAGCTCGTTGGAGTCGCGGCCGGCATCGAGGCGTCGGAGCTGAAGTTCAAGCGCCACGTGGTGTCGGTCGACCCGGTGCTCGAGAAGCTCGAAGTCTGAGCCGGCCGTGAGAGGCCGTGGCGCGCTGGCAGGCTTGGGCGCCGCTGCGGCGGGAGCTGCGGGTTGGGGCTGGTTCGAGGCCGGCTGGGTGCGCCTGCGAACGCTCGACGCGCCTGTGCGGGGGTTGCCGACGGAGCTCGAGGGGCTGCGGATCGTGCACCTGTCGGACTTCCACCTCGGCGTCCCTTCGCGCTCGAGCCGGGCGATCGAGCGTGGGGTGGAGTGGGCGCACGAGCGCGATCCCGACCTGGTGGCGATCACGGGCGACCTGCTCTCGCGGCCTGGCGGCGAGCCGCGGTTGCGCTCGCTCGTCGCGGAGCTGCCGCGCTGCTACGCCGTCCTCGGGAACCACGACTTCGCCGACAGCCGCGATCCGTTCTCGAAGCCCGCTGCGCTCAGCGAGCTGGAGCCGGCGACGCTACTCCGCGACGATTCGCGCATCGTCGAGCTGCGGGGCCTGCGCGTCCAGATCGCGGGTGTCGATCCGTCGACGTACCGGCGGGGTCAGGCCCTGCCCGAGCGCCTGACCGACCGCGACGCCGATTTCCGGATCCTGCTCTGCCACTACCCGAGCGTCGTCGACAAGCTGACTCCCGGCGCGTTCCACCTCGTCCTCGCCGGCCACCTGCATTCCGGGCAGATCGCCTTGCCGTACGGGTCCGGGAAGCTACGGCTCTCGCAGGTTCGCTGGACGTACGTGGAGGGGCTCTACCAGCGGCCGGCGGCGACGCTCCACGTCTCGCCCGGGCTCGGCACGACCTTCGTCCCCTTCCGCTTCTTCGCCCGGCCCGAAGCGACCGAGCTGGTCTTACACTCGGGTTGAGTGTGGAAGGACACGCCGTCATCTCCAGCGAGATCCTCGCCAGCTATGCGGGTGACGCGGCGCGCGAAGTTCCGGGAGTGCGCGGCCTCGTCGACAGCACCTTGCACCGCCATCGGGGCGTGCGGGTCACGAGCGAGGAAGGCCGCGTGAGCATCGAGCTTCACCTCGAGGTGGACTGGGGGGCGTCGATTCCGGAGCTCGGGCGCGGCGTCCAGCGGCGGGTGCGCGAGTATCTCGCCCGGATGACCGACGTCGACCTCGTCGCGGTGGACGTGACGATCGACGAGATCG
>JAWVDL010000014.1:0-8168 GCA_033857355.1 Gaiellaceae bacterium
CGGGACAGGAGGTCGCCGAGGGAGCGAAGGGACTCGTCCGGGCCGATCTCCGGCCCCGACCCGTCGAGGGCGTCGATGTCTCCGACGAGCAGCGTGAACGCGCGAGCGGCCTTGAGCCGGCGGTCGACCGCGATCTCGAAGGCACGTGTGTTCGGTAGACCCGTGACCGCGTCGCGCTCGGCGAGGACGCTGAGCTCGGCGACCATGCGGCGATGCGTCTCGGCGAACCAGCCGATCAGCGCGCCCATGGCGACGAAGGTGATCGCCCGGATCACGGTCGGCAGCGTCGGCACCTCCGACGAAGGCACGTGGGGGTTGAGCAGGACGCCGGCTGCGTAGAGACCGGCCGCCAGGAACCCGGCGCCGGCACCGACGCGACGCCCTCCGGCCAGCGCCGCCAGCGCAATCGCGAAGTAGTAGAAGTGCCCGAGCCCGAGCCACGGCCGCTCGTACAGCGCGAACACGGCGAAGACGACGCCGAAGACCGCCGCTGAGGCGACGGCGAAGAATCGACGCGAAGGGGTAGCGGTGAGCATCTCCCTAGGAGGATCGAGCCGTTTGGCGGCCGAGCCGTCCCTCGATCGAGGGATCCTTGGGGCTCAGTCGGGCTGCAGGCGCGCGGCCTCGACGAGCTTCGCGGGCGCGACCTCCGCGTAAGCGTCCTCTGCGATCCCTGCGAGCTCGTTCCAGTCGAGGTCGCCGTCGAGCCGCACGCCGAGCCAGCCTCGGTGGCCCACGTAGGGCGGGACGAAGAACCGCTCGGGATCGGCGTCGACGAGCATTCGCTGGACACCGTCGCCGGCCGCGCACCAGATCGCGAACCGCCCGTCGCCGTGATGGTTCGTCAGCACCATCAGGAAGCAGCGCTTTCCCCGGACGAAGAAGCTCGGCGCGCCATGCGACAGGCGTTCGCTCGTCTCGGGTAGCCCCAGGCAGATCTCGCGGAGCTTCTCGAGCGTTCGCGCTCGGCCGGGCATTACTCGACGGTGACGCGGACCCGCTGGACCGCGTTGTTGCAGAAGCCGTCGTAGTTCCATGCGTGGCTGAGCGGCTGCGTGTTTCCGGCCGCGTCGGTTGCCCGGCAGCACAGCTCGTGCTCGCCGGGTCCGGCATCCCATTGGAGCTCCCACCCGCGCCATGCAAACTCCGAAGGCGCATCGCCGAGCGTGGCGTCCACCCAGGTCGCTCCGCCGTCGACGCTGACCTCGACTCGCTCGACCGGCCCCCGCCCGGACCAGGCGCGTCCTTCGAGCCGACACGGACCGGCGGTCACGAGCCGGCTCCGGGAGAGGAACTCCGGGATGCCGGGCGGCACCATCAGCGAGCGCGGCAGCATCCTCGTGACAGGCGTGCCCTGCTCCTCGTCCGAGTCGCGCAGGTGGTACGCGACGTCCTGCTGCCAGCCGCGGAAGGGCTCGTCGAGCACCGTGATCGAGCTGAGCCACTTCACGTGCGTCATGCCGTACCAGCCGGGCACCACCAGCCGGAGCGGGAAGCCGTGCTGCGGCGGCAGCGGCTGCCCATTGATCTCGTAGGCCAGAAGCAACTCGTCGCGC
Source organism: Gaiellaceae bacterium (assembly GCA_033857355.1). Taxonomy (GTDB): domain Bacteria; phylum Actinomycetota; class Thermoleophilia; order Gaiellales; family Gaiellaceae; genus UBA5186. The sequence goes on from JAWVDL010000014.1 coordinate 1,557, forward strand.
AGGGCCTCGGCCACCGGCAGACTGCGCTCGTACGCATGCTCGACGTCACCCTGGATGCCACGGTCGAGCCCGGTGAAGACCACCTCGACGGCTCCCGGAAGAAGACCGGCCTCCTCCAGGAGCGGCGCGAGCGGCGTGCCCGTCCATTCCGCCGTGCCGACCGCCTCCATCAGCCACGGCTGGCTGAGCGCGCGCGGCGACTGCAGCGCGCGGCCGTTTCCCGCGCACTCCATCGTCACCGCGACGGTTCGAGCGGGCCGCGACTTCAACGCGGCGAGATCGAGCTCGAGCGGTGTCGCGACGCGACCTCCGACCTCGAGCTTCCACTCCGACTCGTCCACGAACGGGATGTCGAAGTGGATCAGCAGGTAGTGCAGCCCCACAGGCGTGATCTCCCGGCGGAGCGCCTCCAGCGGCAGCGCGTGGTTTCGAGCCGCGAGCTGAAGCTCCTCGACGGAGATGTCCGTGCCGGCTGCGGTCGTCTCGGCCACTTCGCCTCGAGGCTGACCGCTGCCCGCGGGCCTGTCAAGCCGCCCGCGGGCGAGAAGGAGGGTCTAGCGTCCCGGCTCGAGCAGCTAGCCGGAACGCCGACGGAAACAACCGGCGACATGGTCGTCCACCAGTCCGACCGCCTGCATGAACGCGTAGCAGACCGTGGGCCCGACGAAACGGAAGCCGCGGCGCTTCAGATCCTTGCTCAGCGCCTTCGACTCGGCGGTCTCGGCCGGGATCTCGGCGCCCGTGCGCCAGTTTCCGACGATGGGCGCCCCCTCGACGAGGCCCCAGAGATAGGCGTCGAAGCTGCCGAGCTCCCTCTGAACCTCCAGGACGCGCGAGGCGTTGTTCACCGTCGATTCGATCTTGAGCCGGTTGCGGACGATTCCCTCGTCGGCCATGAGCCGCTCGACGTCACGAGGCTTGAAACGAGCCACCGCGGCGGGGTCGAAGCCTGCGAAAGCCTCGCGGTAGCCCTCGCGCTTGCGCAGGATCGTGATCCACGCGAGCCCTGCCTGAGCACCTTCGAGCGTCAGGAGCTCGAACAGCTCACGGTCGTCGTGCACCGGCACGCCCCATTCCTCGTCGTGGTAGGCCACGTAGAGCGGATTGTCCTCGGGCACCCATCCGCAGCGTCTCACCACGCTCATGCGGTCTCCGCCGCGCGGAGGTGCTGCTCCAGCTCCCGGTCGAAACGCTCGCGCTCGACCAGGTGCGGCCCGTGCCGGCCGGTGTCGTGCCAGGAGAGCCGTGCATGCGGGACGCTGCGGATCACGCCTTCGGCATGCTCGCACGGCGAGAGCGGGTCGTGTTTGTCATGGACGACGAGGACGGGCGCGCGGATCGCCTTCAGCGACTCCTCGATGTCCCAGTCGACGAGCGTGCGTGTCCAGAGGTCGTACCAGCTGCGGACGACCTGCTCCCAGTCCGCTCCGTGGCGCTCGCGGTACTCCGCGTGCCGACTCGCCGGGACCTCAGGCCCCCCGTCGAGGAGCAGCCGGTGGGTCGCCCGGTCCAGGCGGATGTGGTTTCCGATTGCCGTCACGCTCAGCACGACCTCCGGATGGCGCACGGCCGCGACGAGCGCGACGGTGGCGCCGTCGCTGAAGCCAACGAGGTGCGCCGGCGCCGCGCCGCGCTCGCGCAGCAGCTCGGCGAGGTCGTCTGCGTCGCGGTCGAAGAGCCCGGCGTCGAAGGCTGCGTTCCGCGGCGAGCTGCCGAACCCGCGCCGGTCGTAGGCGATGACCCGCCGGCCGGCTGCGATCTCGGGCAGAAACGGATCCCACGAGCGGAGCGAGTTCGCGCCGTGGTGGAGGAGCACGATGGGCGGCTCCCTTCCCTGGGCTTCCTCGACCTGCAGATCGGTCACGCGGAAGCGCCGATCACTCGCTGCTGGAGCGAGCCCAGAGGTTGATCCCGCTCTCGGTCGCATGGCGATCGATCTCCGCGAGCTCCTCGGCCGTGAAGTCGAGCCGGTCGAGCGCCCCGACGTTCGCCTCGAGCTGCCGCACGCTGCTCGCGCCGACGAGCGTCGACGTCATTCGCGCCTCGCGCAGCGTCCAGGCAAGCGCCATCTGCGCGAGCGTCTGGCCGCGCCCCGAGGCGAGCTCGTTCAGCGAGCGGATCTTCTCGAGCGTCTCGTCGGTGATCAGATCCGGCGAGAGCGAGTCGCCCTTCGTCGCGCGCGAGCCTTCGGGAATGCCGTCCAGGTACTTGTCGGTGAGCATGCCCTGCGCGAGCGGCGAGAAGCCGATGCAGCCCACGCCTTCGTCGGCGAGGACGTCCAGCAAGTCCTCCTCGATCCAGCGGTTCAGCATCGAGTACGACGGCTGGTGGATCAGCAGCGGCGTGCCGAGCGCCCGCAGGATCGCAGCCGCCTCGCGGGTCTTCGCGGCCGAGTACGACGAGATGCCCACGTAGAGAGCCTTGCCCTGTTGGACGGCGGTGTGGAGCGCGCCCATCGTCTCCTCGAGCGGCGTCTCGGGATCGAACCGGTGCGAGTAGAAGACGTCGACGTAGTCCAGGCCCATGCGCCCCAGGGACTGGTCGAGCGAGGCGAGGAGGTACTTGCGCGACCCCCACTCCCCGTACGGGCCGGGCCACATGTCGTAGCCCGCCTTCGACGAGACGACGAGCTCGTCGCGGTACGGGGCCAGGTCGGTGCTCATGAGCCGGCCGAAGTTCTCTTCCGCCGATCCATACGGAGGCCCATAGTTGTTCGCGAGGTCGAAGTGCGTGATCCCGAGGTCGAACGCACGCCGGACGATCGCGCGGCTGGAGTCGAGCGCCCGGTCGTGCCCGAAGTTGTGCCAGAGGCCGAGCGAGATCGCCGGGAGCTTCAAGCCGCTGCGACCGCAGCGCCTGTACTGCATCCGCTCGTAGCGTTGCTCAGCGGCGGCGTACATCACGTTGTAATTTCGCAGAAACACCCACCCGGAGGCTCACGTGGAATCCAGCCGAGCTCGACTCGTAGGAAATCGCATCGCACTGGTCGGCGCCGCCCTGTACTTCTGTGAGTGGATCGCGATCCTCGCCATCCCGTCGGTTCCCACCGACAAGCTCGGGCGCGATCCGCATGCCGTCCTCGCCGCCTACGACCACCCGAAGGCGATCGGCGTCGCAGCCGGCTGGTTCAGTGTCGTCCTGCTCGGGCGAGTCATCTTCACGCTCGGTCTGCGCGACGCCTTCCGCGGGCTCCGCCGCGAGGGACTGTTTGCCAACATCGCGGTGGCCTCGATGGCTCTGAGCGTCGCGATCGAGGTGATCTCGTTCGGGATCACCGCGGCGGCCGCATGGGTCGCCGCCTGGGGCGGCAGCCAGGATGCCGTCGTGAGCCTCGACGCCGCGAGCGAGATCCTGTTCGAGCTCGTCTTCGGCCCAATCGGAGTGTCGGTGGTGGCGGGCGCGACCGCGATGCTCCTCTCGCGCCTGTTCCCGCGCTGGCTCTGCTGGGTGGGACTGGTCGGCGGTTCGCTGCTCGTCGTCGGCGGCATCCTCGGCGTCGGCGGGCTCGGGGCGACCGGCACCTTCCACGACGTGGCCGGCGCCTTCACCAGCATCCCCGTGCCGATCGTCTGGGTCTGGATGATCGCGACCTCGATCGTGCTCTACCGCGCGGCCCCGAGCCGGGAGGTCACCACCAGCAGCTGATCCCCGCCCGGTCGGCGACGAGGAAGCTCGACTGGTACCACGCGCAAAGCTTGCGGTCGAGCAGCGTACGCGAGCCCTGCTTGAGCGTGATACCGAGGTGGAACGGCGCCTTGTTGCCGTTCGGGTTGCGGAAGCCGCCCCGCAGGTTGACCTGCAGCGCGCCCGAGCCGAGCCCGACCAGCAGCGTCGACCCTTTCGGGAGCGTCTTCCGGACGACCCCCACCTGACGCGCATCGCACGAGTCGCCGGCTTGCACGACGAACGACTTCGAACGCTTCGTGAACTTGAACGGCGGCTTCCCGCCCTTCGAGAACAATGGGAGCTGCCGGTAATCGACCTCCCAGCGGATCGTCGCCGCCATCGGGGTCGCGTCCGTGTCGGCCGTGCAGGCCCAGGTCCAGACCATGGGTGTGTCGTACTGGGTCGTTTTCACGCCCGGGAACTTGCGATTGGGAGGCGGCTTCAGGGTGACCGGTGTGCCCGCGGCTGCGATCAGGGTCGCGCTGCCGGAGGCGGTGCAGGTCGCGTCGCCGAGCTGGACGGTCCAGCTCGCCTGGACGGGGAACGAGCCCGCGCGCGGCGCGGTGAGGCGGAGCACGGCCGCCTGGTTCCCCGAGACCTGCTGCGGCTTGTAGTCCGGAGGCGCCGAGAGCTGGATGCCCGAGACGGTCGTGTCGCTCGCGGGATCGACCGTGAAACCTCGGATCACGGGCACGCCGATCGGCACGATCGAGCGGGAGACGTTCTTCAGTGTCCCGGCGACGCTAGCCGGGCAGGTCGCCGTGACGACAGCGTCTGACGGCCGCGCGAGCAAGCCGGCGCCCGCCAGAACGAGGGCGCCGGAGGCGAGCACGAGCAGGCGACGATCCATCGCCCCACCCTACTCGGCTACTGCACGCAGAGCCGGCCGTGTGAGGATGTGTTCGTGTCCGACGCGCCGTTCCAGATCCGACTCGCACACGACGACGACCGCGTCTCGCTGGCGGTTCTCTTCGCCGCCGTGGCCGAGGAGCGCGACGGAATCGCAACCGAGCCGCCCGTCGACGTCGAGGCGCGCGCGGCGAGCTGGACGCTCGACGGGACACTCGTCGCGGTCGCCGGCGGCGAGATCGTCGGTTCGCTGCACGTCGAGCGGAGCCGGTTCGGGTTCGGGGAGCTGGGAATGACGGTCGCGCGGGAGTGGCGCGGCCGCGGGGTGGGCTCTGCTGTCCTCGCCGCCGCGATCGAGTGGGCACGGGAGCGCGGGCTGCACAAGCTGAGCCTCAGCGTCTTCCCACACAACGCCGCCGCGATCGCGCTCTACCGGAAGTTCGGGTTCGTCGAGGAGGGACGCCGCGTCAAGCACTTCCGGCGCGCGAACGGCGAGCTCTGGGACGCCCTGGACATGGGGCTGTTGCTCTGACCGTCGTGGCGCCTCAGGTGCGCTGACCATGCCCAGGCCGGTTATCTGGAAGCCCCGCTATGCCACGCGCCGAATGCGCGAGCGCGCCTGGGCGAACGCGGATCTGCGACGCGAGCAGGCGGCGAAAGCCGCTGCGCCTCGCCGATCATTCCTCGCGCGACTCCTCCGTCGTTCCTAGACCGTCGTGCGGGACGCGACGCGTGCCGTCGTCCTCGTCGAAGGGATCAGCGACCAGTGCGCGCTCGAAGCGCTCGCACGGCGCCGCGGCCGGAATCTCGAGGCAGAGGGTGTCTCGGTCGTCCCGATCGGCGGTGCGCAAGCGATCGGGCGGTTCCTGAGCCACTTCGGCCCCGAAGGCCTAGACGTCAGGCTCGCCGGCCTATGCGACGTCGGCGAGGAGCGCGACTTCCAGCGGGCTCTCGAACGAGCCGGCCTGGGCTCCAACCTCACCCGAGCGGACATGGAAGCACTCGGCTTCTACGTGTGCATCGAGGACCTGGAGGACGAGTTGATCCGATCCCTCGGCGCCGCCACGGTGGAGCGGATCGTCGAGGCGCAGGGAGACCTCGGATCGTTCCGCACCCTGCAGAAACAGGCCGCGTGGCGGGAACGGCCCACCGACGAGCAGCTTCGGCGCTTCATGGGCAGCGGAGGCAGACGAAAGATCCGCTACGCGCGCCTGCTCGTCGACGCGCTGGACCTCACCCAGGTGCCTCGGCCGCTGGACATGGTGCTTGCCCGTGTCTGACGAGACGCCGGAGCCTGCTACTCCTTTGCGTCCGAGTCGAGCGGCCACGGAAGCCGCACCGGCAGATACTCGCCGGGCCAGTCGGCGTAGGCCTCGTCCGGCTCCCCGGTCTCCTTCGCGGCGGACGCGCCGTACTTCGCGGCGACCTTGCTCGCCGGGTAGTGCAACGTCTCGACTTCGGGGCGCGCGCCGATCATGAGAATCGCGCACGGTCCGTCTCCGGCGCCGACGATCACGTGGCGCGTGTCGGCTGGACAGTGGAAGTAGTCCCACTGCCGCAGGGGCCGTTCCTCCTCCTCGACGATCAGCGTGCACTCGCCCGAGAGCACCAAGAAGCCTTCCTGCACGCCCTCCGAGTGGTAGAGGGCGTTCGGCGCGCCCGGCCAGAGGACGGTGACCCGGACGCCGACATCGCGAAACGGCCACTCCCGCGCCTCGAACGGATAGGTTGCGCCGCCCTTCTCCTCGTTCCGCACCGCAAGCGCCTCCGCGAGATTGAGGACGAACCAGCCGTCGGACGTGATGTAGCGGCCGTACGGCGTCTCTTCTGAGCTTGCTTCATTTACGGGCATTCGTCCTCCTCGGGTCAGCTGAGGGGTTTCTTGCACATATCCCGAGGTAGAACGCGGTTCACGCGGCTGACGCTCAGCTCGACGCGAAGGCCTCCATCGCCGCGACGACCGTTGCGAGGTTCGCACGGTGAACGTCCTCTGGCGTCGGCGGCAGCACGTCGTCCCAGATCATCGCGAAGCCGCTGGCCGTCTGGCGCAGGCCCGTCTTCCGGGCCATGAACCACCAGTGCAGGTGCGCGGAGCCC
>JAWVDL010000015.1:0-8125 GCA_033857355.1 Gaiellaceae bacterium
CGAAGGCATCGCGATTCACCGCGTCCGCGAGGGGAAGATCGTCGAATACTGGTCGGTCACTGACGTCGCGCGCGTGCTGCAGCAGGTCGGCGCGTTGCCGAGGCCGCCGGGCTAGCACGGCCCAACCGTCGAGCCGCGCCGGCGCCCCGAGTTCGGTCCCGTCGTAGCGGTCGGTGCCCTCCTTGCCACGTCAGGTTTCCTCCCTCCCTGGCCTCGATGCGTCCGGGTGACCCTCTTTGAGCAGGGCCCGAGCTCCGTCCCAGATGCGCCGTACCAGTCGGCCGGCCGGCTCGGCGCGGCCCAGCCGCACCGATTGCCCCGCCCACGCCTGCCTCGACCCCGGTGAGCCAGAAGTGCTCGAAGTTCACAACATCATCAAGCGCTAGAGGTAGCCGCCTATCCGGCCCATCCCCCGGACGCGACAAGCTGACCTGCCCCAGTGTTCGGGAATGTCACTCGATCGATGTCGCGGCGGCGGGTCAGGAGGGTGAGGCGCGCTGCGTGGCGACGATCTGCAAGACAGCGGTCGGAGACGGGAGTTGCTCGAGCTCGGCAGCAAGCTCTGCGGCTCGGCGAGCGTACGCGTCGTCGCCCAGCAGCTCGCGGGCTGACGCCCCGATCGCATCCGTCCCCTGCTCGGCGGCGGCGAGCGTTAGCCCGACCCCGAGGTCGTGGATTCGGTCGGCCACGCTGATCTGGCTTTGCGCCGTCTGTGGCAGCGCGAGGTGCGGAAGGGCATAAAGCAGCGCGCCGACGGAGCCGCCGGCGCCGGCCTGCGAAACCATCAGATCAACGTGCGGTAAGACAAGTGATTGGGGCAAGTACGGCACGGCATGGACGGAAGCTCGCAGCTCGCCCAGCTCCGCGACGGGGTTCGGGCCGGTCGTTACAACGATGCTCGCGACGACTGGATCGAGACCGTCGATGATCGTCCGGAGCAGACCTGACGTGCTGAACACTGGGACGGTGCCCAACGTCACGTAGGCGGCGGGTCGCGGCAAGGTCGCGAGCCATTCGGGCGGATCGGCGGGAGGGCCGTCGAAAAGCACCGGCCGAACCGGCAGGACGGGGTCGCCGACGGCAGCGATGGCTCCCGTCTGGAACGGCGGCGGGCACGCGTCGAGGTAAAGGTCGCCCGTTGTCCGTGCACGAGCGCCGGGTATTGCCGCATCCCACACGGGAGCGAGCAGCTCGGCCGCGCGTTCCCGTAACTCGACGGGGCGCGCTGGAGAAGCCCAGGAATGCGTGACGGAGAACACGCCGCGGAGATCGCCGAGCAGCAGGCCCGCGTACTCTTCCTCTTCGTGGATGACGACGTCGGGCGACCATCCATCAGTCAAAGAGATGAGTCCGGGCAGCGCCGCCGACACCCACACGTCCGTGAACTTGTGATCGCTCGCGACCGCATCCGGATACCGTTCCGCGGCAACACGTCGAGCCTCGGCCTGGCTGATACCGACAGCATGCGCCTCCAGGCCGCAACGCTCGACCCATTCGACGAGATCCGGCCCAGTCGCGACACGCACCTCGTGACCCGCATCGCGGGCAGCAAGCGCAAGCGGCGCCACGGGGTGGAAGTGCCCGAGCGCGGGGAACGACGTCACGAGAATACGCACACCAAGACGCTACTAAGGAACGGCGCAGAGACAATGGCGAGGGCCGCGGACAATCACTCTCGTCGCACCGCAGCGTCGGCTGCGCGAGCGTCCTGTCGCCTGAGTGCGTGAAATCGCCTATTTTCGCGGAGCCGCGAAAATTGCGTGGGGGGCTGCACGCGGGCTGTACCGCGCCGACGCCCACGGAGTACCGCGGGACGACTCATCCCAAATCGCTTCTGGCCCGCAACCAGGATCACGGTGGTACGTGGCAGGCGTTCGAGTTGCGGTGCTGAGGAGCTCGAGCAGGGATTGAGTATCCCCGCCGACCGCTACGTGCAGAATCCGCGAGCTCCGAGGTGAGAGTTGGAGTGGGCTCCGGTGCGAAGCGCAACCATGGCGCGCATAGTCTCCTTTCATTTGGGACTCGGACGTGTGAAGCTCGCAAACAGCGCCGACGGCGAGGCGCGGACTGGCTGCCGGTGCACACACGCGAACACGCAGGAAGGAGATCCCATGGCCGACTACACCATCGTTCCCGTCGCGGACGTCCCGGATCAGGCGGCGGAGGTGGGGATGGATCCGGATCACTTCGAGATTCGGTTCCTGCGCGAGCGGCTCGGCCTACAGAACTTCGCCGTCACGTTCGAACGCTTCGGCGGCGGCTGGCGACCGCCGGCCGGGCACGCGCATACGCGTGGGCACCGGCACACCGTGCAGGAGGAGGTCTACTTCCTCGTCTCCGGCCGGGCGCAGGGGAACTTCGACGGCGAGGTCGTCGACCTCGAGCCGTGGACTGCCGTGCGCGTCCCCCCCGAGACGGTGAGGTCGTTCCGCGCATCCGGCGATGAGGACGCCGTCTTCGTCGCGATCGCCGCGCCGCAAGCAGGGCTCGACGACGTCGAGTTCCTACCGGACTACTGGGTCGACTAGAGGAGCGCGCGCGTCTGAGCGGCGTGCCAGTCGAGGCCAAACGCCTCGAAGCGACGCTCCGCGCGCTCGATCAGACCCGCGTTTTCGCGCACGAGGCCGAGGGCCCGCAGCGCGAACGGCTCGAGATACGTGTCGGGCTCGAGTAGCCGGCTCGCTTCGCCCTCCACGCGTGCCCGTTCGCCAATTGCGGCGAGGCCGTCCAGGTGCGTGGCCATCGAGCTGAGATAGGGCCAGTTCGACCGTCGCACGCCAGGCTCGCCGAGCAGCGACGCGACGGCTGCAAGGTCGTTGCGGTGGAGGGCGAGCTGCACGCGCGGTGTGCCGAGCACGGTCCCATAGCCAGTCATCGCGTGCGCCTCGGCCTCGTGTTCGAGGCGGCGCGTCTCTTCGCTGTCGCCGAGGTGGGCGCGAGCGACGGCGCACACCAACAGGGAGCGCTGGTTGAGCACGCAAGGCGTCGCGACGTTTGCCGCCACCGCGTCCTCCACGCGCTGCTGGAGGCTACTCGCAGCCTTCCAGTTGCCGAGAAGCTCCTCTAGCATCAGGCTCGCGGCGACGCCGTGCAGCTGGTGATGGGGTGAGAGCTCGCTGGTGATCTGCTCGTGGGAAACCGCGTAGCGCCGCGCTTCGTCGAACTCTCCCCGAGCAACCGCTGGACCGATCGAGCAGAGGTAAATATCTGCTTGGTGGTCCGGGTCGGTGATCTCGCTGACGAGCGAGAGGCGTCGGCGGGCCCACCCAAGGGCGTCGTCATAGTCGCGAGCCGCGAACGCGCTCAGGCCCCGGACGTCGTATCCGTAGGAGCGGATCACCGGGTCTCCAAGTCGTTCCGCGATTCCACTCGCCTCGCCCGCAAGCTCGGCAGACTTCTCGTAGTCCGAATAGCAGCGGGCGATAAGCGCTTTCGCGCGCGCCGCGCTGTCAGGCTGCGCCAGCTCGAGCGCCCACTTGATCCAGCCCTCGACGAGACCGGCCTCCGGCGCCACACCCCACATTCCCGCTCGCACGAGCGTCTGGAACGCAAGCTCCGCGTACAGATCCGCCAGGGTCAGATCGTCGCCCGCCAGCGCGATCGCCCGCTGCATCGCCGCCGAAAACGCCAAGCCGTCGAAATAGATCGCGTGAGCGTGGCCGGTCTCACGCCAGATATCCACCTGCGCCGGCGGGCTCGGCTCGAGCTCGACTGCGCGCTGGAGCAGGGAGACAGCGTCTTCGATCTCGTAGCGTCCGACGGCCAGCTCGGCGGCACGGCGGAGCCACAAGACGGCGCGTTCGCGCAGGCGCCCGAGCTCAGCGTCTTGGCCGGGCCATGCGAGGTCGGCGTCTTCTGGCCGCACCGCCTCCGCGTAGTGGTGGGCTAAGAGAGCCGCGTGTTCGTCTCGACCCTGTCCCGCCTGTTCGAGCCATCCCGCAAAACGCGCGTGGAGGGGGGCCCGCTTCGCCGTTACCAGGCTGCCGTAGGCGACCTCGCGAGTCAGCGCGTGCTTAATCGCGAACTCGCGCTCCCCGAGGATCGAAGATAGCGCCCGGGAGCGGATGAAGTCGCGCTCCTCGAGCACTCCAAGGTCCGGCTCGACAGAATCCAGCAATTCGTAGACGGGGCCGGCCCAGAACGTGCGGCCGATCACGGCGGCGGCCTGCAGCGCCGCTTTCTGCGCAGGCTCGAGCAGATCGATACGCGCTGCGAGAACCGCCTGCACGGTGTCGGGGACCACGAAGTCGTCGGGGAGATCGCGCGCTGTCCAGCCGCTGTGCCGCCACTCGAGCACGCCCCGGTCGATCAGCGTCCGAACGAGCTCCTCGACGAAGAATGGATTACCTTCCGCCCGCTCGATAACGACCCGGCGAACCGGCGCGGGCAACACGCCCGGAACCAGCTCGTCGACCATGCGCGCAGCATCAGGCGGGGAGAGTGCCTCCAGCCAAAGGGTGTCGGCATCGAGGCCGCGTCCACCCCACCTCGGCTGGCTGTGAACGAGCTCCGGCCGTGCGGTTCCCAGCAGCAGCAGGGGGCCGCGAACGTCGCGCACCCCTGCCTCGAGGAGGTCGAGCAGTGCGTCCTCGCCCCAGTGCAGATCTTCGACCAGTACAACGGCGGGCCGCTCGGCCACGAGCTCGTCGAGAAAGGCGACCCAGGCCCGGCGCAGCCGCTCGCGTGCGGCAAGGGGGTGGAGGTCTGAGGGTGCCTCCAGCCCGAGCGTCATGCCGAGGACCGCGTGCTCCCCGAGCCGACGCCGGACGGTCTCCGGCGAATCGCTCGCGACCAGGCCGAGCTGCTCGCGAACGATCTCACCCAGCGGCATGTACGTGATCCCCTCGCCGTACGAGATGCAGCGTCCGGTTCGCCGCAGCGGCTCGGGCGACCGCGTGCCGAGCCACTCCCAAAGCTCACGAATCAACGTCGTCTTCCCGATTCCGGCGTCGCCCATAATTGTCACGAGGCGCGGCTGCCCCGCTTCGAGAACGCGACCGTAGGCTTGTTGCAGCGCCTTGAGCTCCTGCTCGCGGCCCACGAAGGCATTGCGCAGCCCGCCCACGCCCCGCGGTCTCATCACCGATAGCGCGCGGACGAGCCGGCGACAGGCGACTCCGCTGGTTTTTCCCTTGGCGGCGACCGTCCTCGGCTCGTCGAACTCGAAGGCGCCGCGAACGGCCGCAACCGTTCGCTCTCCGACGAGGATCTCGCCGGGCTCGGCGGCCTGCTCGAGCCGCGCTGCGACGTTGACCGCGTCGCCCGAGACGAAGGAGCTGCCGACGAGTCCCTGACCGACGACGACATCCCCGGTGTTCACACCGACGCGCAGCGAGAGCGTGCCGCCAAAGAGCTCCTCGAGACGCCTCTGCATCGAGAGAGCTGCGTGCAGCGCACGCTCCGCGTGATCCTCTTGCGCTGCGGGCGCCCCGAACGCAGCCATCACGGCGTCGCCGGCGAATTTCTCGACTGTCCCGCCGGTGTCCGCGATCTCCGACGCCATCGCGGCGTAGAACCGATTGAGCAGGGCGCGCGTACGCTCCGCATCCTGGGAGTCCGCGAGCTCCGTCGAGCCCACCAGATCGGCGAAGAGGGCGGTCGCAAGCTTCCGCTCTTCGCTCGGCTGCGCTGGCTCCGCGATCGGGTTGCCGCAGCTAGGGCAGAAGCGGGCGGCGACAGGAGCGGACCGGCCGCAATTCGGGCAGAACGCCACTTCACGATTGTTCTCTGCAGAGACGGCCGTGGCAAATTGGCGAACGTGACGACCCGTCGCGACCGGCCGCGACAGGTCTCCTCAGGTGGACGGACCCGATCGGCGAAACCCAGCGAAGGCCCCGCACCGCGTACAGACGTATGATCGGTGCGGTGGGGCGACAACTAAGAAGGATGTCGGGCGCGCTCGTCGTCGTCCCGGTAGGCGCGGCATTCCTCGCCATGTCCGCCGCCGCAGCCGTGAGGGTGGAGCCAGGGACCTATCCCGTCTCCGAGCTGCCGATGCTCGCTCAGCAGTACGCGCCGGGCGTGGCGCTGCCAACGAAGTTCCCCATCGGGATCGCTCAGTTCCGCCTCGGCCCCGGAAGGCTGGATGGCTATCGGCCGCGCGCCAAGTACGAACTCGATTTCGAAAAGAACTCGAACAGCCTCCTGGGGTTCAGACTCGATGTGTTCTCGGGTTCGCGGGTGGCAGCCATTACCAGCGGCGTACGGGTGTACCTGAGACGGGGCGGCTGGGTGGTCACGACCTCACCGTTCACGGCCGGCCAATACCGGGGCATGCTCGAGACGCAAAAGAACGGCGGGACCAGCTTCCAGATGTACACGTGGACGTCCGAAGGATCGACCTACGTGCTCACCACCTACGTGCGGTACGCCGGAAAGCCGCAGAACGGCTGGTCGAAAAAGAGCGTCATCGCATCCTTCAAGCTCCCAGCACCAGCGAGCCCCTAGCAGAGTCCTGAGATGCACGTGGGTCGAGCTCTGACCGTGGTTGCGGTGACCACCGCTCTCGTCAGCACGACGGTGTCGAGCGCCGCGGGCGCGAGAGCGGCTCTTCGCGTCAGCCCGGCGACCGTCTCGCCCGGCGCGCAGGTGCACGTGTCCGGCAACGCGGCCGGCTGCCCGTTGGGAGACACGGTGATGGTCCTCTCGCGTGCGTTCGTGGGCCAGGGCTTTGCCGGCGTCGGATCGATACCGGCTCGCGTGCGGCGGGGAGGAGTGTTCGCAGCCACGGGTCGCGTCCGCCGCTACGCCGCCGCCGGGCGGTACGTCGTCACGGCCCGCTGCGGCGGAGGCAATCTCGGCGTCACCGCGCATCTGCGCGTGCAGTGATTGGGTGCGGGTCGGCTCTGGCTCCTAGCTAGCTACGCGGATTCGGCGAGCAGCGCCTCGCCGCGGCCGATGTACGCCGTGGCGCGCACGCTCCGGAAGTAATCGAGCGCCGGCGTGAGCTGAGCGTCCGCCTCGGCGCGGCGCCCTTCGCGAACGAGCTCTGCGGCGGCGAGCAGGCGCGCCTTCGCCTCCTGCTCGCGGGCTCCGATCTCTCCGTAGATGGCGGCGGCACCCGTGAGATCGCCGGTCGCAACGGCTCGGCCCGCCTCGAGCCACGGCGTCGAAGTGACAGGGTTCGCGGTCGCCGTCAGGAACTCAGCTTCTCGGCCGAGCTCCGCGAGCAGCACAGGGAGATCGAAGAACCAGCCCTGTTCGACGTCGTGGTCGCGTAGAACCTCGTCGATCATCTGATCGGCCGCAGCTCGATCGCCCGCAGCAGCCAGCACACGGGCATGCATGGCGAGCGCAGGGCCGAGGAACTGCGGATCCTTGACCGATCGCGCCATCGTGAGCACCTGCTCCGACTCGGCCACGGCAGCCGCGGTGTCGCCGCGGCCGGCGAAGACCCGTGCACGGACGACTCGCGCCGGCCCGAGGTGATAGTGCGGTCTGGTCGCGGCCAGCTCGATGATCCTTTCCGCGAGCGCGAGCGCCTCGTCCCAGTTGCCGCGGATGTCATGGCCGAGCATCGACTCCCCTTCGAGCCACAAGAGTCCATTGGCGTTCCCATAGCGCTCATCGACCTGTCGGGCGCGTTCGAGATAGTCGTCGGCCGCGTCGAGCCGCGCCAGGTGCCAGCCCATGTTGGCGAGGTTGTTGTAGGCCCGGTGGATGTCGTCCACCGAGTTCGTGGCCTCCGCAAGCTCGGCGCTCCGCTCCAGGTCGGCCAACCCGCCCTCGTCGCCGCGATGGACGCGGTTCATCCCGATCGTGTTGAGGACGTGGCCGGTCAGTGCGTCGAGGCGGAGCTGCTCCGCCATCGGCAGAGCCTCCTGGGCAAGGGCCATCGCCTCGTCCGGAAAGCCCGCGATCTGCTGGTGCCGTGCCCTCTGCGCGAGGACGAAGGCCTTCGAGCGGGATGGAGGCAGCGCCTCGACGAGTTCCACGGCTCGGCGGCCGTGGTCGTTGGAGGCTTCTCCGACTCCGCGCAGCCAATAGAGCTCCGACAGGAGCATCTCGGCCTCTGCGGCCCGGTCGAGCTCTCCGAGTGCCTGGAATCCATCCCGGGCGGCGACGGTGTTCTCCAGGTCGTCGCCGCCGGCCAAGAACGTCGCGCGGGAGATCAGCAGGTGCAGCT
>JAWVDL010000016.1:0-3368 GCA_033857355.1 Gaiellaceae bacterium
ACCTGCCGCGCAACCTCGAGTTCCTGTTCTCGCGCAACCGCCTGAACGTCGCGATCTCACGTGCGCGGTGCCTGGCGGTGCTCGTCGCGAGCCCGCGCCTGCTCGAGATCCGCTGCCGCACCGTCGAGCAGATGCGGCTCGTCAGCGCGCTCTGCCGGCTCGTGGAACTCGCGCCCTAACCCTCGATGTCGGCGCCGCGAACGATGTCCGAGAGCTTCCGGTACTCGGTCGCCATCAGCTTGTCCTTCGGCCGGCCCGCGGCTCCTTCATCGCGATCAGGTGGTCGAGGGAGGCCACGCGAACCGGCTGACCTCGCACTTCGATCGTGATCGCGTCGGCGTTGAGACGCTCATACGGAGGTGCACCGGCGGGTCGGCGAGGATGTCGACTGATCCAGCGAGGTCGAGAACGTGAGGTTTGCGCCTGCCGCGAGGGTCCGCGCGTCGAGCTGGAAAGGCACGTCGGCGGGCGCTCCGCGCAATACGGCGCCGAGGGAGCGGAGGACCTTTGCGATGCGCTCGAGAGGGTGCCGTTCGCGATGTCCGCCGCCGTCGCTGTCCGGGTCTGTTGCCACACTTGGATACATGAACGAGTGCCTGGACATCGTTGCTAGCACACTGCTAGCATCGTCAACATATGGCGACGCTGTACGTCCGGAATGTCCCGGAGCGGATCTACGGATCGCTCCGAACGCGCGCTTCCCGCAGTGGGCGCTCGATCAACTCCGAGGCCGTCGAGATCCTCGCCGAGGCTGCCGCCGTCGAGGCCAGCCTCACGCCGATCGTCGACCGGCTGCGCGAGATCGCGGCTCGCATCGACTTGCCGCCCGACGCGCCCACTCCCGAGGAGCTGATTCGTGAGCTTCGAGACGCGCCGCCGCCTGGTCTTTGACGGGAGCGCGCTCCTCCGCGCCGCCGTGTCCGCGGACGTCGCGGGCGCGCGCAGGCTCGAGGAGATCGAGACGCAGCTCGTCACGGCAGTCGTTCCCGAGCTCGTCTGGGGCGATGTCGCACACGGTCTCGCGCGCTACGTCCGGGAGGGTGCCGTCGCTCCCGGCGACGCGCGCGAGATTCTGGAGCGACTTCGGCTCCTCCCCATCAAGTCGTTCCGGATGCGCGACACCGCCACAGCGGCGCTCGCGTTGGCGATCGAGCGCGGCATCAGCGCACACGATGCGTTTTACGTCGCGCTCGCTGAGGCCGCGGACGGGGTGCTGGTGACTGCGGACCGGCACCTCGCCGCGGCCTACGATCGGACGGAGCTGCTGGCCTAGCGGTTCTCAGCCCGGGCTGTGGCAGACGGCCTCGAGGTTGTTCCCGTCTGCGTCGTGCACGAAAGCTGCGTAGTAGTTCTCGTGGTAGTGCTCGCGCACGCCTGGTGCGCCGTTGTCCTTCCCGCCTGCGCCGATCGCGGCCTCGTAGAACGCGTCCACCGCGGCGCGATCCGGGGCGCTGAACGCGACGTGGGCCGCACCGCGCTCCTCCTGGCTGCTGATCCAGAAGTCCGCCATCGCTTCGCCGGCGCCGAAGCCCGCGGCACCGGGGAACTCCATCTTCAGGGAGTAGCCGAGCGGGCCGAGCGCCGCTTCGTAGAACTGCTTGGCCGTCTCGAAGTCGGCGACGTTGGCTGTTACGTGGTCGAGCATGCTGCCTCCTAGTCTCGGTTCTGGAACAACTCGATCGGGTTCCCGGAAGGGTCGTCGAGCACGATCTGCGAGCCGCCGGGGCCTTTGATGATCTCGTTCCGGAAGGTCACGCCGGCCGCGCGGAGCCTCTCGACCTCGGACGCCAGGTCGTCGACGACGAAGTGGATGCGGTTCCAGCCGCCCGGGCCCGGCTGCCGCCCGTCCGGCATCGGTCGGGCCGCCGAGCTCCGCGGGCCGCTGAGCAGGAGCCGGAGGTTCCCGCGCGCGACGTCCGCGAAGGCCGGTGCCTGGTTGGACAGGAGTGAGAAGCCGAAGTGTTCGACGTAGAACGCCACCGCCGCGTCGACGTCGTCAACCATGTAGCGGACGTTGACCTGCTCCACGCGTCCACTTTACGACCCTCAAGCCTGGGCCGCTTTGTGTCGAAAATATCTTTGGAATGCTGCCTGCAGACCCTCGTTTCGAGGAGATCGACCGCATGACCGCGCCGGAATTCGAGGCCGCCGTCGTCGCGCTGCTCGAGCTCGGCGGGTACGACAACGTCGTCCGGAGCGGCGGATTCAAGGGCAAGGGCGTCGATTTGATCGCCCACGCGGACGGAATGCACACGGCGGTCCAGGCGACGCGATCGGCGCACCCGGTGGGTGTGGCAGCCGTTCGAGCGCTGATCGACGGACGCAAGCGCCTGGGTTGCGAGCAGGCGCTGGCGGTCACGAACAACTTCTTCTGGCCCGAAGCCGAGCAGTGTGCGGCCGAGTGGGAGGTCGAGCTCTGGGATCGTTGGAAGCTCGGGCTGTTCGTCGACGGCCCGGAGCCGCAGATCGACGACACCGTCTGCGCCGAATGCCGGAAGCCCGTTCCGATCGGCGTGACGGCGTTCTGCCTGAGCACGCCCGCCCGGTTCCAGGGACAGGTCTTCTGCATAGCGCATCAGAAGAAGCAGATTCGCGCCGCGTAGGCGTTGCAGACTCGTCACAAAGGCGGCACAGACACGTGACGGTTTGCCTGCTTCCATGACGGCATGTCGATCAGCCGTCCGGAAGCGCCGCCGACCACGCGGCAGATCTACGCGCTTGCGGGAGCGTTGTGCGAGCGCATGGGGGAGGAGTTCCCCAAGACTCGTGGCGACGCGTCGGAGACGATCGAGCGGCTGAGGATCGAGAACGGGCATCCCTCGCCGAAGCTCGAGGACACTTCAGCAGGGCGAGTGAGGTGATCGACTGGAAAGCGGCTGAAGCGATCGTCGACGAGCTCGAGCTGGACACGATTCCCGCCTGCTCAATGTGCCTGTTCGAGCTCGCGTGGGCGATGCGCAAGGGTCGATCGGGCAATCGGTTGGCGTCGACGCTCACGACGACCTGCGACTGGGTCTGGATGGAGATCGACGCCGAGGTCGAGGCGCGGCTCGCGCGGCTTGCCATGCGCGGTGTCCCGCACGCTGCGTCGGCGGCGCGCGACGTGCGGCTGAACGGTTGGCACAGCCGACTCGTCCGCGTCCTCGTCTCGCGACTAGCCCGGCGGATGGCCGACGAGCTGGACAGGGAGGATCCGCCGACGCCGCCGGCGACCGCGCTTCCTTTCGGCGCCTAGGCGGCTGCGGCGGTCGGACGCAGGCTCTCGAGGCGGTCGCGCACGGCTCGGCGCGCGACGTCGAACACGACCGGGTCGCGGAAGAGCTGGAACTGCGCGTTCGACGCCTGGGCGAACGAGTCGAGCTGGAACG
>JAWVDL010000017.1:0-2947 GCA_033857355.1 Gaiellaceae bacterium
CTCTTTCCGCCGCCGCCACCAGCCTGACCGCCCGGCGGTGGCTTGTCGGTGCCTGCGTACTTGGCGACGAACGTGGCGACGTCGCTCAGATCCTGGCCCGTGACGAGATCCTTGGGCATGTTCGCCGTCAGCTCGTTCTTGCCGCCGGTCGGGTATTGCCCGGGATTTCGCACCTGGCCGGCCACGACGTCCGCGAAGGAGCTCTCGTCGAGGCCCTGCGCACGCGCCGCACGGAAGGTCGCGTCCAGGTTGGGCCCGATCTTCCCCTGTGCGTTCGCCGCTTTGAGCGTGTGGCAGGACGCGCACTTCGAGGAGAAGAGCTGCTGGCCGTGCGTGGCGTCGCCGGCATCCTCCGAGACGTGCCCGCCCGTGCCACAGCCCGAGAGGACACCAGCCGCGACCGCCAGGGCCGCGGCGGCCAGGCTACGCCGGCGGCTGCCCAGCGGAGTCGAGCTTCGCGACAGCCTCGTCGCGGGTCGGGTAGATCGTGAATACGCGGTCGAGCCCGGTGATCTCGAAGATCTTCGTGATGTTGCGGTCGCTGCAGACGAGCGAGAGCTGGCCTTCGTTCGTGCGCAGCCGCTTCACGCCGCCAACGAGCACGCCGAGCGTGGTGGAGTCGATGAACGTCGTGTCGGAGAAGTCGACTACGACCTCCTTGCCGCCCTTGCCGATCACGTCGAGCAGCTGCTGCTTGAACTCCGGCGCCGTGTAGAGGTCGACCTCGCCTGCGAGCGAGATCACGTACGCCTCGGGCCCGAGTTGCTCAGTCTTGATGTCGAAGTTCATCCGCCCCCCGCTCTAGGTCAGGTCCTCGCCCGCGAGGAGTCTATCCGGTTGCGGGCGCGGCGCTCTTCGGCTGCGACGCCTTCAGCTGCTTGATCCGAGCCTTGACCGCCGGCGCGGTCGTGTCCTGCGGCGCGAGCACCAGGAAGCGCTGGTAGGCCGCGATCGCGGTCGCGGTGTCGCCGGTCTGGTCGGCGGTCTGCGCGAGCTCGAACTGCGTGTTCGAGTCCTTCGGGTTCGCCGCGGCGAGGCGCTTGTAGGTCGCCACCGCCTTCCCGAAGGCGGTCTGCATGGCCGTGTACGCCGTCGTGAGCTTCGAGGTGCTCAACGTCGAGACGGCGCCGTAGATTGCGTCCTGGCTGAGTGCCTGGCCGAGCTTCGTCGACGGGGGCGGGGTGAAGAGCGTCCCGGCGTTGCTGACCTGGCCCTCTGCCTGCGCCGCCTGGGCCTCGTTCTGGAACTTCTGACCCTGCGTCAGGTAGAGCGAGGCGAGCTCTCGCAACGCGTCGGAGTCCTTGGGCCGCAGGCGCGTGTAGCGCTCCATCGGCGCGATCGCCTCGTCCCGCTTGCCGGCCGCCTGCAGCGCCCGCGAGAGCGCGAGGTAGGCCGCGGCGTCGGCCGGGTGCTTCTTGACCTGGTTGCGCGCCTTGCTGACGTCCCCGCTCGATCCGCCGCCGCCGAAGAGGAAGTTGTTCTTGAGCACGTCGCTGAGCCCGTTCGAGCCGGTGCCGACTCCGAATGCCACGAAGCCGACGCCGAAGACGAGCGCAAGGAAGACGAACATCCACTTCGCGTGGTTTCGCAGCCGCGAGAAGAAGAGCTGCTCCTCCCAGGTCTTCGGCTGCTTCTGACGGCGCCGCGGGGCCGCCGGCTTCGGCTGCTTCGCGCGCGGCTTGACGGCTCCTCTGGCCACGGGCGGAAGGTTACCCGGGGAACGTCAAGGAGACTCGACCGCAGGCGTATGGCGGATGCGCTTGTCAACGAGCACCGAGAGCCAGATCGAGCCCTCGTAGAGGACGAAGAGGGGAAGCGTCTCCATCAGCGTGGTCACCGGGTCGACGCCGGGCAGGCAGACGCCGACGACGAGCACGATGAAGTAGCCGAGCCGCCGGTTGCGCCGCAGCTTGGCGGTCGTGAGCACGCCGATCCGCACGAGGGCGAGCACGAAGATCGGCAGCTCGAACACGACGCCGACCGCGACGAGCACCTGCACCGCGAAGCCCAGGTAGTTGCTCGCGCGAATCTGGACGTTGTAGAGGCCCGAGTCGTAACTCGTCAGGAAGTGCACGGCGGCGGGCAGCGCGAGGAAGTAGCCGAAGAGGACGCCGCACACGAGCAGCGCCGAGGCGAACAGGACGAACGCCACCACGATCCGCTGGGTGCGCTCCCCGGCCGCGGGCGCGAGGAAGCTCCAGACCTGCCAGAGGATGATCGGGAACGACAGCGCCAGGCCGGCGACGATCGAGACTTTCAGCGAGGTCGTGAAGGGCTCGGCGACCCCGAGGGTCAGCAGGTGGCGGTGCGCGCGCGGCAGCGGCTCGATCAGCCACTTCACGAGCCGGTGGTGGAAGGTGAACGCGATTGCCGAGGTGAGCGCGAGGGCCACCAAGCAGACGATCAGGCGTCCGCGCAGCTCCTCGAGATGCTCGCCGAGAGTCGCCTCCTCACCGTGGCTCAGGCGCCGCGGAGGCCTCAGACGCATGGCATGAGTCGCTAGACGGTGTCGTGCTCGCGCGGGAGCGGCGCGACCGTCGGATCCTGCGCCGGCGGGGCAGGGAGCTCGCCGTGCGGCTCGATTGGCGGCTCGTCGTCCTTGCCGGTGATCGAGTTCTTGAACTCGCGCATCCCGGTGCCGAGCTGCTTGCCCATCTCGGGCAGCCGCTTGCCGCCGAAGAGGAGGAGCGCGGCGAGGAGCACGAGTGCGATCTCCCAGGGACTGATCCAACCAGGCATGCTGTGGGAAGCGTAGCAGCGCCGTTCCGGCGCACCGGCCGCCGGAGGGCGTCGGCTACAATGCAGTTACTAGCCCGGGCGAAAACCCGCTTTCCGACAAGGATTCGAGGCTCACGAACTTGGCACTACTGGAACTGAAGAATCTGCACGTCGCGCTCGAGGACGGCACCGAGATCGTCAAGGGCGTCGACCTCAAGGTCGACGTCGG
>JAWVDL010000018.1:0-3867 GCA_033857355.1 Gaiellaceae bacterium
CAGCTTCACGTGCGTGCGCGAGGCGACCATGCCGGCGTTTCCGAGTCCGAAGCCCTCGGGATGGTGGGCGACGGTGCGTACGCCTGCCCGCAGATTCGCGAAGTGGCTCCGCGCCGAGGACTCGCCGAGGCCTGTGCCGCTCGTGCCGCCATTCTCGTGCGCGTGCTTTCGTTGCTCGACGAGCTCCTGCTTCGTCCAGTGGGCGCGCGGGGCGACGTCGGGGAACACCTTGGCGAACCCGACTCCCGCGACTGCCAGTGCCGCCGCCGCGACGATCAGCCAGGGGCGGCGAAGGAGGAGCGCGACGACGCAGAGGCCGAGAGCGGCTGCAGCGATCGACGCGCGCGAGAACGTGAAGAGCAATCCCACGGCGACGAGCCCGGCCAGGCCGAGCGCAAGGCGCCGGCGGGCCTGCACGCACGCGGCGACGAGCAGCCCGACGACGAACAGATACGAGGCACCGAGCGGGCTGAGAAACGTCGAGACGAGCCTCCGCGCTAGCTCCTGCTCGTTCCCGGAGTTGAACACGAAGTTCTCCGGCAGGCGCCTCGGGCCGTGATAGTCGAACCCGAGCTGGTCGTGGAAGTAGCCCACCGCCCCATGTCGCGCCCACCAGTCCAGCGAGACGGCGTATTCCTCGACGAGCCCGAACGCGGCGACCGCGGCGGCAACGCCGAGCACCGTCCACGCGAGCCGCCGCAGCTCCGGACGACCGAGTGCGAGCGACCGCCCGACGAAGTACGCGGCGACCGGCGAAAGATCGTGCCGCAGGGCGTAGAGAATCCCCTTCGGGCCGGCGCTCCCTCCGAGCAGATGCTGCGGGAGCACGGCGTAGAGGACGACGAAGGCCGCGAAGCCGAGGGCCAGAGCGTCGACCCGACCGAGCCGGAAGGGCAGGCGCCGCGCGCGCCACGCAGCGAGGCCGACGCTTGCGATCGCGACAGCGAGAAGCACGTCCTTCCAGGCCTGGATCGCCGTCAACGGCCCGCCGCGGATCCCGAGCCCGTACAGCAGCGCCATCACGGCGTTGTGCAGCGCGAGGCCGACTACGAAGAGGTACAGCGCAAGAACCGGCCGCCTCCACACCAACGCCGCAGCGACCAGAAGGGCGACCGCGTACAGCAGCAGCGCGACGGCGGTGCCCACGGGTGGAGGTTAGCGGGGGCGTCGGTTCGATTCGCCTCGGCCCCCGCGTCGAACTAGGCTACGGGCCCCAAGGGAATCCCGCATTGATCGCAGCGGTGATTGCCGCGGCGATAGCCACGAGCGTCATTTGCAAACGACGAGACACAGATACACCCCCTTCCGCAGATCGGCGCCCTTCACCCCGGCAGGGCCATTGCATTCGCCGGGCTCATCATTACACTTGTCAAAGACGAAGCCGCATGCGGCGGCGACTTACGTGAGGAGAGGAAACAAATGAGTGCAAATCAGCCCGAATCCATTGGGCAGCGCCTGCGGCGCCTTAGGCTCGAGCGGGGGCTATCTCAGCGGGAGTTGTCAGCGCCCGGTGTCTCGTACGCTTACATCTCACGGATCGAGGCCGGCACACGTCAGCCGTCCGTGAAGGCTCTGCGCAAGCTTGCACCGAAGCTGGGCGTCTCGACCGAGTACCTCGAGACCGGCTCGCAGATCGCGGCGTCCGAGCAGCGCGAGCTCCAGCTTGCGGATGCCGAGCTCCAGCTGCGCCTCGGCGACGACGCTCCCGTCGCCGACGACACGCTGCGGACGCTCCTGCAGGACGCGGTCGAGACCGGAGACTTCCAGTCCGCGAACCGTGCGCGCATCGCGCTCGGCCTGTTCGCGGCCCAGAACGGTCGCAACGACGAAGCCGTGCAACGTCTCGAGGAGGCGCTCAACTCGGACTCGCCGCCGCATCCGGCGTCGCGCCCCGACGTGTATGCAGCGCTGGGTCAGGCCTACACCACGCTCGGCCGCCCCGAGCGCGCGGTGGACCTCTTCGACCGCTGTCTCGACGAGATCGGCGAGGACTCGGAGAACCAGGTCTCGCAGATCCGCTTCCGCACGTATCTCTCGCACGCGCTCGCGGACGCCGGCGACCTGACGCGTGCGCAGACCGTCGTCCAGGAGGCGCTCGCGCAAGCCGACGACTTCGCCGATCCGTACACGCACGTGCGGCTCTACTGGTCGCTGGCGCGCCTCTCGGTGATGCAGGGACGGCCGACGGTCGCGCTCGAGAACATCCGCCGCGCGATCGCGCTGCTCGAGGCCACGGAAGACACACTCCAACTCGGTCGGGCGCACCTGTTGTCCGCCGCGATCATGAACACGCAGGGCCAGACGAAGGAGGCGGCCAAGCATCTGGAGATCGCAGAGCAGCTGATCGAGCGGCGAGCGGGGCCGAACGATCGCGCCTCGCTCCGGGCCGAACAGGCCAAGCATGCGGCGCTGCTCGGCAAGGGCGACGAGGCCGTCAAGCGTGCGCAGGAGGCGCTCGACCTGCTCGGCGACGAGGATCCCGGCGAGCGTGGCGGGATCCTGGCCGCGATGGCCGAAGGTCACGCCTTGCAGGGCGACACGACGCGCGCGGAGCGTGAGTTCGCGGAGGCGATCGGACTGCTCGAGGGGAACGGCCGCTGGCGGGTGGCCGAGCTCGCAGCCCGCAGCCTCGGCAAGCTGCTCTCGAAGGCGAACCGAAAGGACGACGCAACCGCGATGGAAGCGCGCGCCGATCGGTTCGCGGCGCGGGCCGGAGCCCTCACCGAGGCAGCCGCCACGAAGTGACGGTCGAGCTCGACGCTCGACCACGCGGGCCGTACTCGCTCGCGCTCTCAGCACGGCTGGCCGGGGATGCCACGCGGAGCTTTCGCGACGGCGTGTTCACGGCCGCGCTCCGCATGGGCGAGGGCGCGCAGCTCGCCTCCGCCCACCAGCGTCCCGACGGTTCGCTGCGCCTGCGCGGCGATTGTGAGGACGCAATCGTGGAGCTGCGCCGCATCCTGGCCCTCGACGACGACCATTCGGAGTTCGTGCGGCAGTTCTCCGACGACCCGTTTCTCGGCAAGGCCGTCCGCCACTTGCGCGGACTGCGGCCGATCCGCGTCGCCACGGTCTCGCAGGCGCTCCTGCGTGCCCTCTGCGGGCAGCTGATCGAATCGAGTCGAGCGCGCGCGCTCGAGCGGGCGATCGTCCGCCGAACCACCCCGAGGGTTCCGGGGACGTATTTCCATCTCGCCCCGACTTCCGCGGAGCTCGCCTGCGTCGCGCCCGCACAGCTGCGCGCGCTCGGGCTGCACGCCCGGCGAGGCGCGACGCTCGTGCGGATCTGCGGAGCGCTCGACCTCCAGCGGCTCCACGGCGTTCCGACTGCGGTGGCGGCGGCTCGGCTCGAGCGCGAGCGCGGCCTCGGCCCGTGGTCGGTCGGAGTGATCTGCCTCGAAGGACTCGGCCGCTGGGAGCGCGGCCTCGTCGCGGACCTCGGGCTCGTGAAGCTGTGCTCGACGCTACGCGGCCGCCGGGTCGAGCCCGAAGAGACGGCGGAGCTGCTGGAGCCGTACGGCGAATGGGCCGGACTGGCCAGCGTCTACATGCTGGCCGGCTACGCGCGCGGGCTCCTGCCGCTGCCCGCGGGCTCGCTTACCCGGCGCTCACCGGCCGCCCGGTTCGCCGCCTAGCTAAGGCACCGCTTGCGGTGCCGCCCTCAGGATGCGCGGGCTGCGCATCCGTCTGAACTGACCGGTCGGACCGCTCGACCAATCTCCGCCTAGACTCGGACCCATCATGCCAATCGACCAGCGGAAGATCGCGATTCTCGGCGCGGGCCGGATCGGCGAGGCGCTGCTGTCCGGGCTGATCAGCTCGAGCTGGCGCAAGCCGGAGGAGATCGCGGCGACCACGCGGCGGGCC
>JAWVDL010000019.1:0-3134 GCA_033857355.1 Gaiellaceae bacterium
CGGTGATGCTCTCGGGCAGGCGGTCGAGCCCGACCACGACCATCGGAACGAGCGAGTCGCCGGCCGTGAGCGAGCCGTGGCTGCCGCCGCCCAGGTGGTGCCGCCCACCGAGGTCGAGGAACTCGTAGCCCGGCGCGGCGGAGACGATCAGCTCGCCTGCGTTGGGATTGGCGAGCGCGGCCCACGCCCGCTCGAGGCCGTTCGGGTAACCGACGAGGATCCCCTCGTCGCCGACGAAGTCCCAGCGATCCTCACGGGGCCGGAAGCGCAGCTCGACGCCCTCGCGGCGCGCCACGGCCCAGTCGTCCTCGGAGAACAAGACGGTCTCGGCCGCAGGCTGGGCGTCGAGGCGCTCGGCGAGGTCGCGCGGCGTCGGGGCTCCCGGGCCGCGACGGTAGACCATGCCGGCGCGGTTCGACGCCGTGACGATCGTCCCGCGCAGGGATCGGAAAGACTCCTCCAGCGTCGCGGGCTCGGTCACCTTCGTCTGGCCGTGGTCCGAGCAGAGGATCACTGCGTAGCGCTCGAGGAACTCCTCGGGACCGCCCGCGGCCTCCATCAGCGTGCCGACCGCGCGGTCGCTCCGCGCGAGCGCCTCGTAAGCGGCATCGGGCCCGCTGACGTGCGAGGCGAAGTCGTAGTCCGGCAGGTAGTAGACGAGGAAGTCGAAGCCGTCGCGCGTGACGAGCCAGCGCCCGACCGCGGCCGCGTAGGCGTCGATCGAGCCCGCGGCGCGGTTGCGAATCGCGAGCGGCGCCCCGGTCGCGTCCGACGCGTAGAGGTTGTAGAAGAAGAAGCGCTTCGGCCCGAACGCCGGGGGCACGCCGGGGATGATCGCCGCATGGCGCGTGCGGCCCCGGTAGCACGTGATGTTGATCGCCGCGGTGGTGAGTCCCGCGTCCTCGAGGCCTTCGTAGACCGTCACGGCGTCGGGCGAGAGGTGGCGCTGGTTCAGGTTCAGGACGGTGTCGCGCAGCGAGCGTCCGAGCCCTGCCGCGCGCACCGCCGCGTACGAGGAGCCGTACTCGACGACGCGCTGCTCGCCGCGGTTCCACCAGACGAGGTGTGGGATCCCGTGCACGTCCGGGTGCGCGCCGGTGGCGATCGACGACAGGCACACCGGCGTGAGCGAGGGAAAGGTCGAAGTCGCGACGCCGTACGTCCCCTGGTCGACGAGGAAGGACAGGGTCGGCGCGCGCTCGTCGTCGACCGCGCTCTCGAACATCGAGGGAGTCAGCCCGTCGATGACGATGAGGATGAGGCTCTTGCGCCTAGTCACGCGCGAGGATGCGCAATCCGGCGTAGCGCTCGCCGCCGCGCCGCCGGAGCCGCGCTGCGAGCGCCGGAAGGCCGAGCGCCTCGACGTAGCCGAGCACCGGCACGAACGCGAGCGCGGCGACCGCGACCCCACCCAGTCCGAAGAGGGCGGCCGTGCCGGCGCGGGTGCCGCCGCGACGCAGCGTTCCGAGGGCGATCGTCGCCGCGGCGAGCGCGCCGAGAGTGCCGCCGATCCCGCCCCCGACCGCCTCGTCGAGGTTGTCTACGAGCAGGCCGAACAGCACTCCCGCGGCGGCAGCAAGGACGATGCCGGCCACTCGTCCCAGCGGCGTGGCGTTCAGCAGGCCGGCCAGCAGGACGCCGACGCCGGCCCCGACTCCGGCTGAGACGCCGATCCAGTAGAGGTCGCTGAGCACGGGTCCAGTGTAGGCGCCGGCACCGCGGTTTCGTCGTGCCGACAGCCGGGAAAAGTCCAGCTCGTAGTGTCCGACCGAGCCCAGCCCTTGCTCGTCTTCTTCTGCTCCGTGGAGTCGGGGCCGGCGCGCCGCATGGAGAGCCTGCTCGCGCACGTCGCACGCAAGGAGCGCGAGCGCGTGCGCGTCATGCGAGTCGACGTGGACGAGCGCCCTGAGCTGGCGGAGCGCTTCAAGGTCGACGTCGTCCCGACGCTCGCGCTGGTGAAGGACAAGCGCGTCGTCGACCGGCTCGAGGGACGCGCGAGCGCGCCGGCGATCGAGCGCATGCTCGCGCCGCATCTCGCGGACGAGCTGGCCGTCGCCTAGTTCAGGGGCAGCGTCCTGTCGATCGTGCTCCAGGGCACGCGGTAGACGGTCGTCGTCTCGCTGCCGATCGCGATGGCCAGACCGAACGAGCCGGCCGCGATGAGCGCTTCCGACTTCGGGAGCTTGAGCAGCGCGCGGTCGGCGCCGCCGCGGATTCGCCGCACTCGGACCGTTCTGCCCTGGACGTAGAACAGACGGCCGTAGCCGACTGTCGCCGCTCCCTGGGTGCGCACGGTCCAACCTGGGCCGCTGATCGCCGGGGCGGTCTCGAGGACGAGCCCTTGCGGCGTGAGCCATCCGTCGATCGCGGCCCTGACGACCGCCGCGGAGACCGCGGGGGCCTTCAGGCGCGTGCCGTGGACGTCGACGATAGCCAGCTCGCCCGTCGCAAGACCGAGCGCGTCGAGCCGCGCGAGCACGAGTCGCTTCCCGTCAGTGGCGAGGATCCGCCACGAGCCCGCGATCACGACCTGCGCCGTGGCCGCGCCGATGAGCGAGATCTTCGCGGTCGACGTCGCCGCGGCGGGGCAGGCAGGCGTGGCCTCGATGTCGCGATCGACCGCGAGGCGGTTGGGGACCTGCGTGAGCGCGATGATCCCGCCACCGGCGGCGACCGACCAGTCGCAGCCATACCCCGCGGGCACGTCGCTGTCCGTCCAGCCCCACTCGCTGCCGCGCCGGCCGAGCGGCCCGCGTGGCAGCGACCCCGTCCAGAGTGCGTACTGCTCTCCGTGCGGGCTCGGCGCGTCGATCGTCTGGGCGACGAGCGCCGAGCGGCCGAGCCAGAGGTCGTCTACGGCGACCGGGTCGCCGGATCGACACGCCTGCGGCTGAGGAACGACGACCGGCTTGGTTCCCTTCACGAAGTTCGCCACGCGGACGGCACAGCTCGACGTCGCGACAGCGACCCGCGGCCCGGCCGCCGCAAGCGCGAGCGGGTAGCCGTCGACACGGAAGCTCGGTGCGGGAAGCGCCGACGGCTGCACCGATCCCACGAGCGCCACGGCGGCAGCGGCCGCGACAAGCTTCACGCTAGTCCTCCAGGCTCTCGGGCGCCTGCAGGCGCTCGATCAG
>JAWVDL010000020.1:0-3147 GCA_033857355.1 Gaiellaceae bacterium
ACGCCGCTGCTTCGTACACCACCTTGTCGGGTGCTCCGGCACGCATGTTGTTGACGAGGACGTCGCTGCGTGCGAAGAGCGCGGGGAGGTCGCGGCGCGGGACAGCGTCTCCGAGCAACACGCGGTCGCCGAGCTCGAGCTCTGCAGCGAGGCGCTCGAGCTCCGCGTGCTGCGCTCGCTCGGCGTCGTTCAGCGCCGGGCCGTGCGCCTCCAGGTGGATGTCGAGGCCGCTGTCGAGCGCCAGACGGATGGCGCGCAGCACGACGGCGAGGCCCTTCGCCTCCGAGTAACGCCCGAGCGCAAGCGCGTTCAGCCCCTCGCGCGGCTCATGTCTCCCGCACTCGAACTCCGACAGGTCGATCCCGTGCCCGATGGCGTGCACCTTGGGCGAGTCGAGCGGGAAGGAGCGCCGGTCGACGCTGACGATCGCGTTCACGAGCCGTGCTGCGACCCGCAGCGTCGGGCTCGCGTGCCAATGCGTGTACCAGAGCACGACGGGCACGCGCAGCGGACGTGCGAGAGGCGCGGCGAGGACAGCGAAGACCGGCGCCATGTGCGCGACGACGCCCAGTGGACGTTCGCGCAGCTCGGCCCCGAGCGCACGCTCGAACCGCACGCCCCGCCCGGCCTTCGAGCGCGCGCCGAACACGCGGACCCGGCAGTTCGCCGGCAGGGCTCCGGGCACCGCAGAGTCTGCGAGCACCACGACCTCGTCGAGCCTCCGCGCGAGCGCCGCGATCTTCGGGACCGTCGCGGCGAGCGCCGGATGCTCCGGGTCGACCTGCTGCGTGACGAAGACGAGCTTGCGCACGCCTAGAAGAAGTCCGTGTCGCCGAGGGAGAAGTGCCAGGCGCCGGGATCGCGCGGCAGCTCGAAGTCGTCCGCGAGCGCGATCGCGACGAAGTGGAGCGTCGTCGGCGACGGGACGAAGCCCGAAGCGAGGAACGCGCGGCGCTGGGCCGAATCGCGCGGCGGCAGCGCGAAGAGCGCGACCGCATCCGGGCCGGACGACGCGACGGCTTGCTTCAGCAACATGCGGGTCTCGCCGAACGCCCCCGGCGGCGCGACGAGATCCGCGACGACGGCGATCGGCGTCCCGCGCTGCGTCTTCTCGCGAACGACGGCGAAGGCCCTGTCCTCGATCCCGAACGCTCGATACCCCCAGGGCGAGTCGGCGTAGCGCCAGTTCATGAACGCGGCGTCTCGGATGACGTGGTTCCCGTAGGCGGGCGCGGCGAGCTCGTATGCGCGGTCGGTGGACTCGTCGAACCGGTCGACAGGACGCACGCCTCCCACGTCGCGCCGGCGGCGTTTCCCCGGCACGGGCGCGCGTCCGAGCGCACGCTGCAGCGCCGCCCCGGGCCTCAGCACGCGCATCCACATCCGCAGCCGCCCGATCTCGCTCCAGCCGAGCGGCCCGAGGAAGAGGTTCTCGGTGCTCTTGCTCGCGAAGGCGATGGAAGCCGCGACGCCGGCCCCGCGGCCAACCTGCTCGTTGCGGACCTCCAGCGCCCGGAAGATCCCTTTCCCGCGGGCGATGGGATCCGTGCCGGCGTGCACCGAAGCCGTGGCGAGCCGCTCACGGCCGCCAAGCAGCATCCGGTACGGGGTGTGCGAGGCGACCCCGACCACCGCACCGTCCAGCTCGGCCACGGCCATCAGCCGCGGCTGCGTCGGGTTCCCCTCGAACCACCAGTCGAACTCCTCCGGGCTCAGCCCGCCGCCGTCCCGCGTGGCGCGGAGGAGGCGCACGTAGTCCGCGCGCCGGGTCGGCCCGTACTCGACGATCTCGAAGTCGGTCACTTGCTCGACGTGCCGAGGAGCGCGTTGAACGCGCGCCGGGCGTACGTGCCGCTGACCGTGTCCTTGACGGCGATCAGGTCGCAGGCGCCGGCGAGCACGAGCTCGAACGTCCGCGCGGGATACGGCTCGACGTTGTAGCGGTGCAGCCGCAGCGGATCGGTGCGCGCCGTGTTCGAGCCGGACACGGACGTGAACGCCACGTCGTAGCCGGCCTGGCGGAGCAGGGAGAGGTGGACCGGCTTGTAATGCGCCTCCGAGCCCTTCACGTAGGCGAAGGCGCGCACGGGCCGGCCGAGGCGCTCCTCCAGTTGGAGCTTGGCGAGCACGATCTCGCGCGTCGCCTCGTCGAGCTCGAGATCCGCGAGCGGACGGTGGCTGATCCCGTGCGACTCGACCCGGATCCCCCCGGCCTCCAGCTCGGCGAGCTCGCCCCAGTCGAGCGTGCGATTGAGGAGCCCGACCTTCGCGAGCCGCTGCTCGTGCGGCAGCGGCATCGGCCGGTCGAGGTAGGCGACCGGTGCGAAGAGGACGCCCGGATAGCCGTG
Organism: Gaiellaceae bacterium; assembly: GCA_033857355.1. Classification (GTDB taxonomy): domain Bacteria; phylum Actinomycetota; class Thermoleophilia; order Gaiellales; family Gaiellaceae; genus UBA5186. Next base: position 2,349 of record JAWVDL010000020.1, read on the forward strand.
GGACTGCAGGACGGGCATCGCGTTCTCGAGGTTGTCGCGGTAGCCGTCGTCGAACGTGATCAGCACGGCGCGGTCGGGCAGCGGCTTGCCCTCGGTGTAGTGGTCGAGCACGGCGTCGAGGCCGACGACCGTGTAGCCGAGCTCCCGGAGCTGCGCCATCTGCTCGTCGAAGAGCGCCGTCGGGATCGTCAGCACGTTCCCGGGCCGGTCGTTGACCTTGTGGTACATCAGCGCGACGAGCGAGCGGTCGCCGTTCGTGTGCACCTGGCCGAGCCCGAGTGCAGTCTCGCCGATCGTGCGGTACACGCCGTTCTTCAGCAGCTGCTTGAGTCGTTCCGCGTCCATTGCGGCCAGTTTACGGCGACGGTTTGATGGTTCCGTCAACGAGCGCCCGGACGCGCTGCGCGTACTCCTCCGGTGTGGCGAGCCACGGCTCGACGCTCGGGCGGGCGGCTGAGGCGAGCCGCTCGGCCTCGGCCCGGTCGCTCAGCAGGCGCACGAGCGCCTCGGCGAGGGCCTGCGTGTCGCCGGGTGGGACGAGCACGCCGTTCTCGCCGTCGCGGACGATGTCGCGGATCCCCCCGACGGCCGCTGCGAGCACGGGCCGGCCGCGGCAGAGCGCCTCGACGATCACGCGTCCGAGCCCTTCCGAGCGCGAGGGAAGCACGAGCACGGTCGACTCGTCGAGCGCCGCGGCGACGTCCTCCGTCGACAGCTCCTTCGTCCACCGAGTCTGCTCGGGGACGTCGGCGACGAGCTGCTCGACGACCGACGTGCGCGACCCCGAGCCGACGAGGTG
>JAWVDL010000021.1:0-9085 GCA_033857355.1 Gaiellaceae bacterium
CGTCGGCGAGGGACGTGTACGGGGGACAGACCGCGACGTCGACGCCGTCGTTCCCGGCCAGCCGTTCCGCGAGGGCCGAGCAGAACGCCACCGTCTCGGACGGCGTCTTGTACATCTTCCAGTTGCCCGCTACCAACGGCCTACGGCCTTCAGAGTCACGCTCCGGGCCATGCAAGGTCGGGACAATGCTCATGTTCCTGACTCCGGAATGACTGCCACGCCGGGTAGCTCCTTACCCTCGAGGAACTCGAGCGAAGCGCCGCCGCCGGTCGAGACCCAGTCGATCCGGTCCGTGACGCCGATCTCGTTCACGGCCCGGGCCGAATCGGCGCCGCCGACCACCGAATAGCCGTCCACGTCGGCGACTGCCCGCGCCACCGCCTTCGTCCCTTCGGCGAAGCGCGGCCACTCGAACACGCCCATCGGACCGTTCCAGAACACGGTCTTCGCCTTGCCGATCTCGGCCGCGAAGCGGTGCTGCGTGATCGGGCCGATGTCGAGCCCGAGCCAGCCCTCCGGGAGATCGTCGTAGGGGATGACGCGGCGATCGGCGTCCGCCGCGAACGCGGAGGCGGCCACCACGTCCTCCGGCAGCACGACCGGGAAGTCGAACGGATTCTCGTCACGAAGCTCCTCCGCCATCTTGCCGCCGATCAGCACGGTGTCCGCACGCCTCCCGAGATGCTTCAGGACGCCCAGCTTGTCCTCGACCTTCGCGCCGCCGGAGATGAGGACGAACGGCCGGTCGACCTCGCCGAGCAGCTTGCCGAGCTCGGTGAGCTCGCGCTCGAGCAGCAGGCCGGCGTACGCAGGTAGGAGGTGCGCGACCCCGACGGTCGAGGCGTGGGCGCGATGCGCCGAGCCGAACGCGTCGTCCACATACAGGTCGCCGAGCGAAGCGAGCTCGCGGGCGTAGCCGTCGCCGTTCGCGGTCTCCTCGGGATTGAAGCGTGTGTTCTCGAGCAGCGTGACGCGCGCGCCGCGCTCGTCGAACGCGACCTCCTGGCCGAGCAGCTCGCCGAGCCGGCGGGCGACCGGGCGGAGCGAAAGCTTTGGGTCGGGGCCCTTGGGCCGGCCGAGGTGCGAGCAGATCACCACCCGAGAGGCCGCACGCTCGACCAGCAGCTCGATGGTCGGAAGCGCCGCGCGGATCCTCGTGTCGTCCGCAACGGCCCCGTCCTCGAGGGGCACGTTCAGGTCGGAGCGCAGCAAGATGCGCTTGCCGCCGACCTCCGCATCGTTGACTGAGCGCGGCTTACGCAAGCAGCCGGCTGACGAGATCGACGAGCCGGCACGAGTAGCCCCACTCGTTGTCGTACCAGCCGAAGACCTTGGCCATCTTCCCGTTCGCCATCGTCAGCTCGCTGTCGAGGATGCAGGAGTACGGCGAGCGCTGGATGTCGGTGGAGACCAGCGGGTCCGTGGCGTACTGGAGGTAATCCTGGAGCGGCTCGCTCGACGCGGCCTCACGGTACGCCGCGTTGACCTCGTCGACCGTGACCGGCTGCCCGAGCAGGACGACCAGATCGGTGATCGAGCCCGTCGGCACCGGTGCACGTACGGAGATTCCATCGACTTTGCCCTGCAAATCGGGCAGAACGAGACCGATCGCGCGTGCGGCTCCGGTAGAGGTCGGGATCAGGTTGATCGCCGCCGCCCGCGCCCGCCGCAGGTCTTCGTGCGGGAGGTCGAGCACCTGCTGGTCGTTCGTGTACGCGTGGATCGTCGTCATGAAGCCCTGCTCGATCCGGAAGCGGTCGTGCAGCACCTTCGCGAGCGGCGCCACGCAGTTCGTGGTGCAGGAGGCGTTCGAGATCACGTGGTGGATCTCCGGGTCGTAGGCGCCGTCGTTGACGCCGAGCACGATCGTCACGTCCGGATCCGTCGCAGGAGCGGAGATCACGACCTTCTTCGCTCCGGCGTCGAGGTGCTTCTGCGCCCCTTCGCGCTTGGTGAAGAAGCCGGTCGACTCGATCACGACGTCCACTTCGAGCTCGCGCCACGGAAGCGCGGCGGGATCGCGCTCGGCGAGCACGGTGAGCTCCTTGCCGGCAGCCGTGATCTTGCCGTCGCCGAGCTCCACACCGCCGGCGAGCGGCCCGAGATTCGAGTCGTACTTGAGCAGCTGCGCCATCGTCCTGGCGTCGCCGAGATCGTTGTACGCGACGATCTCGAACTCCGCCGGACGCTCGAGATGCGCCCGGAAGAAGTTCCGGCCGATCCGGCCGAACCCGTTGATGCCGACGCGCGTCTTTGCCACGTGCCTCCCCCTCTAGATTGAGCCCCGGCGGCGAGTCTAACGGCCCGCAAATCGCCCGCGGACTCGATTGAGCGATTCCCTTGGTTTTCTACCGAACTCTGCGTCATACTGCGTCCGCGGCGGGTCCGTGCTCGTCCGGCGATGGATTCAGACCCCGTCCGTCGCCAAGGTCCGGAGCGTGGTTCAACCGGAGGGGGAGGTCGTCCTCGGAGCTTCCCCTCCGGCCCGCCGCTTTTCCGTCTGGAAATTTGCCGCCTTCGGCGGGGACTATTTCCAGCCGTACTGTGGCCGAGCCGAAGAGGGCAGGCGCGGGCAAAGCCCGCACCTGCGCCCGCTTAGTTGAGCGCTGACTCCTCCGCGAGCTCTACAAGTTTTCTCAGTCGCCTATGCATAGCCGCCTTCGTTGTTGGCGGATCCGCTTGTCCTGCCAGCTCCCTCAATGAGGCTGTTGGGTTTTCCAGTCGAAGCTCGGCCGCCTCCTGGACTGCTCGCGGTAGGCCTTTCAGGTCGAGCTTCTTCGCCGCCTGAAGTTGGACATGGGCGGCTCGGCTCGTGCGGACCAGGTTGGCGTGGTCGGCGTTCGCCAGGCGGTTCGCCCGGGCACGCGTCGCGCCCATCACCGCGCGCTCCTCCAGGAGCAGGACGGCGTCTGCAGCTCCAGCGGCGGCCAGCACGTCGGCGATCGCCTCCGCTCCCTTCGCGTACGCGATCGTGTGGCGCGCACGTTCGAGCACGCGCAGGTGGGCGCCCGCCGCGGCTGCGACCTCCGCCGCGAACTCCGCCCCGTCGGGCGACGCACTTCGGATCTCGAGATGCGGCGCTCGCGGCCCCGAGAGCGAGCCGCCGCCGAGCAGCGCGCCGCGGAGATACGCGGAGCGGCAGCACGCACGCCCGACGACGCGCTTGGGCGGGCGCTCGAGCGGCGCGAGCGCCGCGCTCAGCACGCCCGCCTCGTTCAGCACCTGGAGCGCGCGCGCGTCCCCGGCGACGTGCAGCTGGTACCGCGTCTCGCGCTGGAATGCCGGGCGGCGGTACGAGCGGATCTCCGAGACGATGCCGAAGTGGCTGAGCAGGCTGAAGCCCCGCCGCGCGACCCCGGCAGTCGGAAGGTCGAGGTGGAGGGCGACGGCTCCGCGCCCGAGGAGATGTTCGCTGCCTGCGGTGTGGAACAGGCCGGAGAGCTCGGCGAGGCGGTCGCAGTCGCGGGTCGGCTCGACCCCGGCGAGCTCCGCGCGGAGCTCCTCAGAGAGCGACATGCTCGAGTGCCAGCAGACGCCGCTTGTAGTCCGGGCCGAGCGAGCCGTACCCGCCGAGGCCCCCGGCGGCGACGACGCGGTGGCACGGGATGAAGACGCTCAGGCGATTTCCGGCGCAGAAGCTTCCGGCAGCCCGAGCCGCCCCGGGTCGACCCGCGAGCGCCGCGAGCTCGCCGTAGGTGACGACCTCGCCCCGCGGCACCGCCAGGAGCGCCGTCGCAAGCGCGGTGCGGAACGGCGTCTCGAACTCGAGATCGAGCTCGACGTCCGCGAACGACACGTCCTCCCCGCGGAAAAACGCCTGCAAAAGAGCTACGGTCGAACCTGTCACAGAATCGGCACTGACACATGAATCCTCTCCCGCTACGGTGACAGCAGGGATCTCGGGGATCCCCTGGGGGGCGTTGGGGGCGCGTTCCGGCCGAAGCGACATGTCCGGGCGAGGCAGGTCATGCCAGACGACGCGCCCGTCCTTGACCCAGAGCTCCCCGACGCCGAAGCCCTCGGCCTCGTAGCGCACCGCCGTCACAGCCACTGCCGCAAACATACAATCGCGCCGACCGTGAGCACGCACGCCATCTTCCGTCCGCCGCCGGCCGAGAACGAGCCCGTCCGCTCCTACGCGCCGGGCTCGCCCGAGCGGGAGGAGCTGCGCGTGCGCCTCGCCGAGATGCAGGCCCAGCAGATGGAGCTGCCGCTGATCATCGGCGGCGAGGAGGTGCGGACCGGCAACACATTCGACGCGGTCATGCCGCACAAGAAAGACCATGTCCTCGCGAGCGTGCACAAGGGTGGGGCGAAGGAGGTCGAGCGCGCGATCGCCGCGGCAGCCGAGGCCTGGGAAGACTGGTCTCGCTGGCCGTGGGACGAGCGCGCGGCGGTCTTCCTCCGCGCCGCCGAGCTCCTGTCGGGCCCGTGGCGCGCGACTCTGAACGCGGCGACGATGCTCGGCCAGTCGAAGACGGCACACCAGGCCGAGATCGACGCGGCCTGCGAGCTGATCGACTTCTTCCGCTTCAACGTTCAGTTCATGCGGCGGATCTACGAGGAGCAGCCGATCTCCTCGGCCGGGGTCTGGAACAAGCTGGAGTACCGCCCGCTCGAGGGCTTCGTCTTCGCCGTGAGCCCGTTCAACTTCACGGCGATCGGCGGCAACCTCACGGGGAGCCCCGCGTTGATGGGCAACACCGTCGTCTGGAAGCCCGCGTCCACCGCCGCCTATTCGTCGTACTTCCTGATGAAGCTGTTCGAGGCGGCCGGAATGCCGCCCGGCGTGCTCAACCTCGTCTACGGCTCGGGCGCCGAGATCGGCGATCCCGCGCTCGCGAGCCCCGACCTCGCTGGGATCCACTTCACCGGCTCCACGCCCGTGTTCCAGGGCATGTGGAAGACGGTCGGCAAGAACATCGAGAACTACCGGAACTACCCGCGGATCGTCGGCGAGACGGGCGGCAAGGACTTCATCGTCGCGCACAAGTCCGCCGACGCTGCAGCCGTCGCGACCGCGATCGTCCGCGGCTCCTTCGAGTACCAGGGACAGAAGTGCTCTGCGGCGTCGCGCGTCTTCGCGCCCTCGAACCTCTGGCCCGAGATCCGCGAGCGCCTGCTCACGCAGGTCGGCGAGCTGCGGATGGGCGACGTGAGCGACTTCGGCAACTTCATGGGCGCGGTGATCGACGCCGGCTCGTTCCGCACGCAGAAGGAGGCGATCGAGGAGGCGAAGAAGGCTGCGAAGACCGAGGTGCTCGTCGGCGGCGGCTATGACGACTCGGACGGCTACTTCGTCGAGCCGACCGTGATCGAGACGAGCGATCCCGACTTCAGGACGATGAAGGAGGAGCTCTTCGGACCGGTCGTCACCGCGTACGTCTACCCCGAGGGCAAGTACCGCGAGACGCTCGAGCTGGTCGACAAGGGTGCGCCGTACGGGCTTACGGGCGCGGTGTTCTCGCAAGATCGAAGCGCAGTCGACGAGGCCGGGGACGCGCTCCGCTACGCGGCCGGGAACTTCTACGTCAACGACAAGCCCACCGGCGCCGTGGTCGGCCAGCAGCCCTTCGGCGGGGCCCGGGCATCCGGAACGAACGACAAGGCCGGCTCGATGTGGAACCTGATCCGCTGGGTGAGCCCGCGCACGATCAAGGAGACCTTCGTGCCGGCGACCGACTACCGCTACCCGTTCATGGCCCCGGATGCCGACGGCGACGGCGCCGCAGGCTCGCGCTAGACCCAGGGCATGAGGCTTCGAGCGCTCGTCATCGCCGCCGCGGCGGCCGCCTTCCTCGCGCCGGCAGCGCAGGCCGGCCCGATCGTCGACCACGCCGTCGCCGCGCTCCAGAACGACCCGGTCTACGTCGACCCCACGGCCAACCCGACGGTCACCGAGGCCCAGAAGGCCGAGCTCGAGAAACGCATCCTCGCCGACGGAGCCGGGCCGCTCTACCTCGCGATCCTGCCCGACTCGGCCTCAGCCGAGGCCGGTGGCTCGGCCGACGAGGTTCTGCGCGCGATCGCGGGAGGCGTTCACAGGCGCGGCACCTACGCCGTCGTCGTCGGCCGCCATCTCCGCGCCGGCGCGACGAACAACATCCTGCCGCAGGGCGAGGCCGCAAAGGACGTCGACCAGGCCGTTGCCGCGCACAAGAGCCAAGGGCTCGACGCGATCCTGCTCGACTTCGTCGACCGCGTCGGCGCGGACCGCAGCGGCACGGGCTCCTCCGGCGGAGGCGGAGGCGGAGGGGGAGGCGGGTCGGGCCTCGCCCTGCTCGGGATCCTCGGAGCCGCGCTCCTCGTCTTCCTCGGCATCGGCCGGGTGCGCCGCCGCCAGCATGCGCAACAACAGTTCGCGGAAGTACGCAAGGCGACGCAGGACGACCTCGTCGCGCTCTCGGAGGACATCGACAAGGTGGACATCGACGTCCAGATGCCGCAGGCGGACCCGCACGCCAAGGAGGACTACGGGCAGGCGATCGAGGCGTACAAGAAGGGCTCCGAAGCGCTCGATCGCGCGCACCGCACGCAAGATCTGGAGCAGGTGACGAGCGCGATCGAGGAGGGCCGCTTCGCGATGGCCTCCGCCCAGGCCAGACTCGAGGGCCGGCCTCCGCCCGAGCGGCGCCCGCCTTGCTTCTTCGATCCTCGCCACGGCCCCTCGACGCGCGACGTCCGCTGGGCGCCACCCGGCGGCCAGCCCCGCGACGTCCCTGCGTGCGAGGCGGACGCTCTGGCAGTCGAAGCGGGCCGCGATCCCGATTCGCGCCAGGTCGAGGTCGGCGGCCGGATGGTTCCCTACTGGGGCGCGCCGGCCTACTTCAGTCCCTTCGCGGGCGGCTACTTCGGAGGCTTCGGCGGCTTCTTGCCCGGGCTGCTCTTCGGCGAGCTGCTCGGCGGAGGCGGGATGTTCGGCGGCGGCTACTACGGCGGCGGGGACCCCGGCGGCGGCGGCAGCAGCGGCGGCGACTTCGGCGGAGGCGGGGACTTCGGCGGGGGCTTCGGCGGCGGAGACTTCGGCGGAGGCGGCGGCGGGGACTTCGGCGGAGGCGGCGGCGATTTCTGAGCCCGAGCCCCTGCGACTCGGGCTCGTCGGCTGCGGGAAGCTCGCCCAGGTGGGCTACGCCCCTGCGTTCAGGCGCGCGCGATCGGTTCGGCTCGTCGCGGTCGCCGATCCGAATCGCGAACGTTGCCGCGTCGTGGCGCCCGACACTCCCGGCTTCGACTCGGCCGGGGCACTGATCGCCGGGTCGGAGGCGGAGGCGATCGTCGTTGCGACGCCTGTCGAGCGCCATGTCGAGATCGCCGCCGAGGTGGCCGAGGCGGGCTTGACCGCGCTCGTCGAGAAACCGCCGGCCTCCTCCGCGGAGGAAGCGACGCGGTTGCTCGAGCTCGAGCCGTCGCCGTCGATCGCGTTCAACCGACGCTTCGACGGCGCGCTTCGCGAGCTCCGCGACCGGGTTCCGACGGCCGGCCCGGTCGAGCTCGAGCTCGTCTTCGACCGGCGCGGCACGTGGGGCTCGTACAGCGGCGACGATCCGCTCTTGCTGGACACGGGCCCGCACGCGCTCGATCTCGTGCGCTGGCTGACCGGCGCGAGCGTGGCGCGCCTGCGCGCGCGTGAGTCGCGCCACGGCGCGTCGATCGAGCTCGAGCTCGACGAAGGTCGCGGGGCCGCCCGCGTCGAGATCCGGACGAACCGGCCCTATCGCGAGATCGCCGAGGTCCGCTCGAACGGAAGGCTCGTCGGCCGCCACGCGGTCGGAGGGGCGCTCCAGGGCGTCCTCGCGCGCCTCGGCCGAGGCACCGAGTCGCCGCTCGTCCCGTCGCTGAGCCGGCAGCTCGACGCGTTTGCCGCCTCCCTCCGTGGCGAGCCCCGCCACGACGTGGGCACGGCTGCCGACGGCGTTGCCGTGATGATCGCGGTCGACGCGGCGCGAGCCTCGGCGACCGGAGCCGGCGACTGGCAGCCGATTCGGGCGTCCGCCTGATGCTCGCGATCCTTCAGCTCGATGCCTTGAGCCGCCCGTTGGTCGACCAGCTGCTCGCCGAGGGACGGCTGCCGGCGGTCGCGGCACTCGTCGAGCGCGGCGAATGGCGCTCGCTGCAGACCCCGGCGTCGCACTTCACGGGCGCGACCCAGCCGACGCTGTACAGCGGGATCGAGCTGGGCACCCACGCCCAGTACTACATCCTCCAGTGGGCGCCCGAGGAGCAGCGGATCCGCTTCCGGCGCTCCTTCGAGGCTCCCGAACCGACGTGGGACCGGCTCGCGCGAGCCGGGCGGCGATCGCTGGCGCTCGATCCGTACGAGGGCTATCCGCCGCGACAGGCGGCCGGCGTGGTCGCGTCGGGCGTGCAGTTCCGCAACTACCTCGGGGTCGAGCGCTGGACATCGCCCCGCGCTGCAGGACGGACGATCGACGGGCTCGTCGGTCGTCGCCGGCCGTACGTGGAGGAGGTGTTCGGGCGCCCCCACGTGCCGAGCCTCCTTCGGCTGCGCCGCCGGCTCTCGGCTGCGCCGGCGCGACTCGCCGACGCCGCGCTCGGCCTAGTTGCGGAGGGGTCCTTCGACCTGGTCTGGCTGACGTTTCTCTCGTGCCACATCGGCGGACATCAGTTCTGGGATCTGTCGCAGCTCGACGAGGGCTCCCTCGACGAAGCGACGAAACGCCTCCTGGAGGGAACCCTGGGGGAGCTCTACGAAGACGTCGACCGCGCCCTCGGCCGCGTCCTGAACGCATTGCCCGACGATGCCGACGTGATCCTCGTCTCGCCGCTCGGCATGGGCAAGAACAACAGCCGCTCGGACTTTCTCGGGCAGATGCTCGACGCGGCGGTCGAGGGCAAGGTCGCGCCCGGACGCTCGGCCAGCGTTCCGCTGTGGAAGCTGCGCGCAGCGGTGCCCACACAGGTGCGCGGACGCATCACCCAGACGCTCGGCCCGAGGCTGAGCCGCGAGATCATGGCGCGTACGAGCATCGCCGGCGTGGATTGGAGCAAGACCAAGGCCTTCGTCCTGCCGAGCGACCACAACGGACAGATCCGCCTGAACGTCCGCGGGCGCGAGCGCGACGGA
>JAWVDL010000022.1:0-7500 GCA_033857355.1 Gaiellaceae bacterium
ATCACCACGCCGGCCCCGGTCGCCTCGTGCCGGAAGAGCGACCCGCCGAGCGAGACCGGCTTGCCCGTGACGATCTCCGGCACCGCGTGGCCGACCTGCATCGAGTAGGTGTCCATCATCCAGGCCATCGTCTGCTCGTTCGTGGCCATGTCCGGTGCGGGGATGTCCTCCTGGGGCCCGATGATCGGCAGGAGCTCCGACGTGTAACGGCGCGTCAGCCGTTGCAGCTCGGCCTGCGAGAGCTGCTTCGGACTGCACCGCACCCCGCCCTTCGCGCCTCCGTACGGCAGCCGCAGGAGGGCGCACTTCCAGGTCATCCACATCGCCAGCGCGGCGCACTCCCCCAGAGAGACCTCCGGATCGAAGCGCACCCCGCCCTTCGTCGGCCCGAGGACGCTGGAATGCTGGACGCGGTAGGCCGCGTAGACCGCGAAGCGCTGGTTGTCGAGGCGCACGGGGACGCTCACCATCAGCGCCCGCTCGGGGAAGCGCAGCCGCTCGGCGACCGACTCCGAGACGTCCGCGTGCGGCAGCGCCTGCTCGAACTGAGTCAGCGCCTGCTGAAAGAGCGGCGTATCCCATTCGAGCGTCTGCTCGACCGAGAGCTCCTCGACCTCGGACACGGCGGGAGTCTAGTTGCGGCCCCCTCGCGGGGCGCGCGTCGCGCGCTACTGATTGGGATCCGGGAGCTCCGGCCGCGACAGCTGTTGCCGCTCCAGAACGTGAGGGTCGTTCGGGTCGTCGAAGTACGGCCCGGTCCATCCCATCGTCGCGTCGAGAACGTCGTGCCGCTTCTCGGTGCCTTCCGCGGCGGGATCGACAGGATGCGACCAGTTGTACCGGAACCGATAGTGGTCGAAGAACCGGAACATCTCGCACAGATAGACGTCTGCGACTCGCGTGTTGCCGCCGATCACGAGCGTGTTCTCGTCGTTCTCGTGGGACGAGTTGTGGCTGTAGTTCGCGCTCCCCGTGATCAGCGTCGGGTGATTCGTGTCGAAGTCGAGCAGCACGATCTTGGAGTGGATGAGGATGTTGCCCTTCTGACCATGCGCGTGCTCTTTCAGGAACTGGTCGGGAGCCGTGCGCAGGCGTCCGGACGCAGTGAAGGTACGCGCGAACTCTCGGTTGTAGCCGGTGACGCGGCTCGCGCTGTTCTGCAGTCCGTAGCGCAGGATCCGTCCCTCTCCTTCGCCGGCGAGAGCGGCGAGAATCTGATCGTCGAGCTGGAACGCGGTCACGAAGAGCAGCGACCTTTTTGCACCGGCGATGAGTCCGCGGTAGTAGTCCAGATCGTCGCGTTCCGGCCGCGGTGAGAAGAGGACCTGGACTGCGTCGCCGGGCTCCGTCGGAGCCGGATCGTTTGCCCGGAGCCAGTCCCGCATCTCTGCCTGAGTCGCTCCCCCGAACAGCTGCTCGAACACGGCCAGATACCGCTGGGCGACGTCCTCGCTGTCGACCGTGTGACCGACGTTCGCCTGGTAGTAGAGCCCGTTGAAGGTCCAGTTGGTCGACCCGGTCAGCACCGCGCTCGGACGACGCTCGCCGTTCGCCAGTCGGCTGAGCACGATCGTCTTGTCGTGGCAGATCGAGCTGGTCACGCGCGCGCGGATCGACGCGTCAGGCCATCCGTCGGCACGAAGGTTGTCGGCGTTGACGGTGGTCTGCTCGTCCCCGGGCTGGGCGTGATAGACGATTCGGACCGTCGCTCCTCGGTCTCTCGCCGCCGTCAGCGCACCCCGGATGCTCTCGAGCTCGAACTCATAGATGACCACGTCGAGCGCGTCGCCCGCACCGGCCCGGCCGATGAACTCGACGATGAACTCCTCGAGGCCTCGACTGAGCCAGAACCGTGCGTCGGCGCTGTCGTGCGGATCGACGTTCGGGAAGTGCCGCTCGTACGCCTGGCTCGCAGCGACTGCGCGATTGAATGCGATCCCGTACGGCGGCACCTGCACCTGCTCGGTCGACACCGTCGTGCTGGCGGTCGGCCCCGGCTCGAGGGCGTCCCAGGGCTCGTAAAGGGGAACGAGCTCGTATCGGTACTCGACGCCCGCTTGCACGGTGTAGTCGCCCCAGCGGAACGCCTGGAGCGGAGCGAGATGCGTGTCGAGGAACTCTCCCGGCGGATGATGTTGTCCGGGAAAGCCGATGCCTCCCTGCAGCCACACCCCTTCCGGGTGCTTGCCGCCGTAGCGCTTGATCGCGAAGCCGAGCAGACCTTGCCGCAAGGATTCGTCCGCGTCCCAGGCCAGGTGCGTCCCGGTCGTCCCCGCGTAGACCGAGAGCGTGAGGCCGTTCTCGGAGGCTGTGGCCCGCATGGGTCAATTCCTATCGCACCGATTGACGCAAGGCAAGGGCGCCAGTGCCGGGGGAGGGAGTCGAACCCTCACGCCCCACGAAGGGACACCTGATTTTAAGTCTGGCGCGTATGACCAGTTTCGCCACCCCGGCGGGCCGAACGATAGCCCCGGGCGCGGCGGCCTACGTGTTGGGCGGGAAGGCGTAGCTCTGCGGGATCTTCGCCGGCGGCTTGCCGAAGACGATGGCGATCTCCTGGTGCGGCTTCAGCTCGAGATCGGCCGGGTTGCCGACATAGCGCTGGCCGTTCACCCACATCTTCAGACCGTTGCCGCTCGCGTTGCCGCACAGACTCGCGATACAGCTCTTGTCGAGCCGCACGCCCCAGATCCCGAAGAACTCGCCGAGGTTGAACCTCCGTTGCTCCGGCGACTCGACGTGGATGAGGCCGCTCGGGTCGTGCGTGTGCAGCGAGGTGATGTACGAGCTGTCCTGGATCCCGATCAACTGCGGCACCGGCACCTTCTTCCCGTTGACCCAGATGTCGAGGTGCTGATGGATGTGGACAACCTGGCCCTCGTTGGTCAGCTGAGGCATGTTCAGCGGCCGCAGCCGATCGTCGAGGCCGGCGAGACCGTTGTCCCACGGGGGCGGCCCGGTCTGCAGGCCGGGAAGCGCGGCGAAGTCGACCGGCGGAGGCGGCGCAGTCGATCCGCTCGTGCGCGTGAGCAGGAAGATCACCAGCACGACCCCGACGATTCCGAGCGCCGAGAAGGCGACGAGGTAGGGCATCAGCTTCCTCGCCTCGGCGTCGGAACGCTGAGCCGTGCGGGTCTTCGGAACTTGGACGCGTCTCGGAGGAGGCGGCGTGCGGGACTTCTTCGCCACGGGATTCGCGATGGTACCAGTGCGTGTTGCGAGGGTCGTCTCGGAGGTTCTGCGCACGAAATCTTCGCTCCGAGCGTCTTTTTGGGGAGGGCGCCCTTGACCTCGCCACCTCCTTCGTCGTAGTCTCGCCGAGTCAGATCCGATGGACCCCCGGGTTCGTCGGGTCTGACGTTTTTTTGCCCTTTTTAGGTCGTTCCACCGGCTCCGTCCGGGCCGATCCCTACCGTTTGTCGGCCCGGATGACGACCATCGCCCTCATCGTCGCTCTCGCTCTCGGACTGGCCGCCGCGCTGGCCTGGCTCGTGCGTGTTCTGCGCACAGAGCTCGGCGCGCTCCGCAACGAGTCGACCGCCCAGCTCGCCGAGCGCAGCGCTCAGATCGACCGGCGGCTCAGCGGCGTCACCGAGACGATGGACCGGCGGCTCTCCGAGCTCGACACGAAGGTCGACCGCCGGCTCGAGACCGCGGCGGTGACGACGAACCAGATCCACGAGCGGCTCGGCAAGGCGAATGAGGCAACCGCGCAGATGCTCGAGCGCGTCAAGGACCTGAGCAAGCTCGAGCACGCACTCCGTCCTCCGAAGGCTCGAGGCGGGTTCGGCGAGCTGATGCTCGAGAACCTGCTCCGCGACCGCCTTCCGCACGGGTCCTATTCGATGCAGCACACGTTCCGCGGCGGCGAGCGCGTCGACGCGGTGATCGACGTCGGCAAGCTCGTCCCGATCGACGCCAAGTTCCCCCTCGACAACTTCGAGCGGATGGTCGAGGCCGACGGCGACGACGAGCGGCAGCTGCACGAGAAGGCGTTCGCTCGCGACGTCAAGGGGCACGTCGACGCGATCGCGACCAAGTACATCCGGCCCGACGAGGGCACCTACGACTTCGCGCTGATGTATGTCCCCGCGGAGGCGATCTACTACGAGCTGACCTGCGGGAAGACCGGCGCGCTGCTGCAATACGCACACGACAAGCGCGTCTTTCCGGTCTCACCGACGACGTTCACGTCCCAGCTGCAGGTCATCGCGCTCGGGCTCAAGGGGCTGCAGATCGAGGAGCACGCCCACGAGGTGATGTCGTACGTCGCCGACCTGAACCGCGACTTCGACCGCTTCCGGGCCGACTTCGAGGTCGTCGGCAAGCACCTCGGCAACGCGCACACGAAGTACGCCGAGGCCGAGAAGCGGCTCGACCGCTTCGACGGCAAGCTCGAGCGCGCCACGGAGCACGAGTCGCCGGAGCTCACGCTCGACGCCGAGCCGCCGGTTGTGGCCGCGCTCGATGCGGCCTAGCTAGGAATCGCAAGAGCGCGCCGATTCCGCCCCGCGGCGCCGCTTGCGGTGCCGCAGATCAGGATGGCCGGGCTCTGCGCGGTCATCCGTCTGGACCGACCGGTCGACCCGCTCTCGCGCGCTCCCGCACGGGAAGGGTCGTGTGCCTACTAGAAGCGTAGGAGCGCGCCGATTCCGCCGACCGGCGCCAGATCCTGGCGGTGGCTCAGCGGAACGACCGAGCCGCCCAGGGCGAGCGTGTGGCGGACCGCGAGATCGAGTCCCTCGTCGGGCTCCATGGTCGTGCCGTCGAGCGGACAGGCTCCGGCTTCGAGCTGCGCGCGGCCGCATTCTGGGCACTCGTACGCCGCCTGTTCCGCGCCGTCCTGCACGAGCAGCGTCTCCACGCGCCCGTCCGAGGCGGCTTCGAGCGTCTCCGCCCATCCGGACGCCGCCCGCCCGCCCTTGCCTGCCGACTCTCGCCAGGCCTCCACGAGCTCCGCCTCCTCCTCGGCCCGAGCTTCGTCGAGGAGAGGCATGGCCGCTTCGAGCAGCTCTGCCGCGTTTGCGTGCGCCTCCGCGTGCGTCCACCCGACGACGGCCTGCTGGGTCTCCTTCGAGAGCGTGTCGACGAAGTCGCTCTTCATCTCGTCGGGACCGACGAGCACGATCCTCGGCGCTCCCCCGCGCCGCCGCTTGTCGAGCTCGTCGGCAACCGTCTTCAGGTGCTCGTGGACGAGCTTGTCGATGTGGCGCTGGTACCGCGCTTGCGACCAACCGCCCTGGTCGTGCTGGCCAGGCGTGTCCTCGGTGTGGTCGGCGACCTCATGCAGCTGCCCGCGGTCGAGTCGGAAGAAGCGGCCCTGCTCGCGCCCGACGTGGACGACCAGCGTTCCGTCGAGCCCGCGCAGGAGCGGCACCAGCGGGGAGAGGTGAAACTCCTTGTTGACCTTGACCGCGTCGCTCACCGCCTCCGGCAACCTGAGCGTGCGCCAGACGCCGTCGAGCTGCGATGCGAACACAGCCATCCCGCGCACGCCGTCACGGTCGAGCCCCTGGAAGAACTCGTCGATTCGCTCGAGATCGGCCTTGAAGGCTTCCCGCTGGTCGTGTGACAAGCCGTCGGCGTCCACCTCGCCGCGGGCCTCCGAGAGGAGCGAGTTCGCCCTGGTCTGGACGTCGCCCGGGTTGATTGCCGCAGTCGGATCGAGCGCGACGTAGAGGCTGATCGCCCGCCCTTTGGCGGCGCGGAAGCCGGCCAGTTCGCGCAGCACGTCAGTGGTGGCGTTCGCAGCCATCTCCGGTGCCTCATGCCCGCGGGACGCGAATGTATTCCTACTGTTTCGAGATGCGAGTGCTTACGATCGGCCACGGGCGGCGAACGACCGACGAGCTCGTCGAGGCTCTGGTGGAAACAGGCGTCCGAACGCTGGTCGACGTTCGACGTATCCCGTTCTCACGCCGGAACCCCCAGTTCAACCAGCCGGCGGTCGAGGCTGCTCTCGCCGCGGCGGGCTTCGAATATCGCCACGCCGAGGAGCTCGGGGCCTTCGCGCCGACGAGCCCGGCCAGGAGCGCTTCCCCTGCATCCGCGTTCCCGCCTTCCGGAGCTACGCGGCGCGGATGAGCCGGCCGGAATGGCAGGCTGCGCTGGCGGACGTGCTCGAATCGCCGGTTCCGTGCCTGATGTGCGCCGAGACCCCGTGGCAGCGGTGCCATCGCCGCTTGATCTCCGAGCTGCTCGTGGCGCGCGGGCACGAGGTCGTGCACGTGATCCGGCCGGGTGAGCAAGAGCCGCACAAGCCCTTCCCGAGCGCAGAAACCCGCAACGGAGAGCTCTACCTTTGCGGCGAGAGGGTCGCCTGACGGGAACGTCTATCCGCCCTGATTCGTTAAATACAGCGAGGCCGAAATCCGGCCGCAGAGATTTAGTGGAGGAAACGTGAGCAACAACGAAGTGCGAGAGCTGATCATCGTCGGCGGCGGCCCCGCCGGCTATACCGCCGCGCTCTATGCGGCGCGCGCGAACCTCAGGCCCCTCGTCATCGAGGGGTTCCAGTGGGGCGGCCAGCTGATGATCACCAGCGACGTCGAGAACTACCCGGGTTACGCCGACGGGATCATGGGCCCCGAGATGATGCAGGACTTCAGACGCCAGGCCGAGCGCTTCGGCACCGAGTTCCTGACGGACGACGTCACCCGCGTCGACTTCTCCGAGGAGCCCTACCGCGTGTGGGTCGGCGACGACGAGTACCAGGCCGAGGCGATCATCGTCGCCACAGGCGCGACCGC
The DNA here is from genome assembly GCA_033857355.1 of Gaiellaceae bacterium. Lineage (GTDB taxonomy): Bacteria > Actinomycetota > Thermoleophilia > Gaiellales > Gaiellaceae > UBA5186. Next base: position 6,750 of record JAWVDL010000022.1, read on the forward strand.
GCGGAAGCTCGGGCTGCCGAGCGAGGAAGCGCTCCAGGGCCGCGGCGTCACGTACTGCGCGACCTGCGACGGCGCCTTCTATCGCGAGAAGGAGGTCCTCGTCGTCGGCGGCGGCGACTCGGCGATGGAGGAGGCGAGCTTCCTGACGAAGTTCGCGTCCAAGGTGACGGTCGTCCACCGGCGCGACGAGTTCAGGGCCTCGCAGATCATGATCGACCGCGCCCGTTCCAACCCGAAGATCGAATTCGTCATGAACGCGACCGTCGACGAGGTGCTCGGTGTCGAAGGCGGCAAGATGACCGGGGTCCGGCTTCGGAACACCGTCACCGACGACACGTGGACGATTCCGGCCGACGGTCTGTTCGTCGCAATCGGCCACGATCCGAACACGGCACTCTTCGTCGACCAGCTCGAGCACGACGACGCCGGCTATCTGATCACGCAACACGGCTCGACCGACACGAACGTCCCGGGCGTGTTCGCCGCCGGCGACGTGCAGGATCACACCTACCGCCAGGCGATCACCGCCGCGGGATCGGGCTGTATGGCCGCGCTCGACGCCGAGAAGTTCCTCGCGGCGCGCGAGGGGCACCCGGGCACCGCTGCCACCGCACCGCGCCCCGAAGCCGCCGAGGTCTAGCCGAACCCAGGTTTACCCTCGCGGGGTGGCCGAAACCGCACGCTGGGTCGATCTCCTCGACCCCGACCGCGCACAGCTCGACGAGGCGCTTCCGAGCAAGCTTGCCGACCG
>JAWVDL010000023.1:0-6982 GCA_033857355.1 Gaiellaceae bacterium
AAAGCATGCCGAGCGCCCGACGGCTCCTACTGGGCGCTGCAGAGCTGGCAGCTCGACGTACCGCACCGTGGCTATCCGGCTTGGAGATCCAGCCAGACCGACTGGGAGCTCCACCTCTCGCACTGGCGCGGCCCGACCGCGAAGCTCGAGGTCTGGACGGACTGGGCCTTCGGCGGCCAGGCGCATGATCTCTTCGGCCGGTTGGCGTACCTCGGGGTGCCCGTGCACGGGTTCCGCACCACCGCTGGCGCACCCGACTCGTTCGGCCGCTCGCTCTACGTGGACACGTTCGACTCGGCCTACGGCCCTGGCTGGAAGCGCGAGACCTCCCTGGTCTTCCGCAAGCCGACGGGCGCCTTCTGCTACAGCTTCTGGCCCACGAACGACCCTTCGCTCCCGGGTGCTCCCCGACGTCCCGCCGGCAACGGAAAGCGCTACCGCATCACCGTGCAGGGGCCCGGCGTGACCCCTGACCTCAGCTGGGAAGGCGCCGGCCTGCACGACTACAACCCGCACAGCTCCGCCGACGTGGAGTACGAGCGACGGATGAACGCGATCTTCGATCAGGTCGTCGCGGGCGACAAGTTCTGCCCGAGCCAGCGGTAACCGAGCCTTGTAACAGGCCTGCAAAGCGTGGTATTCATCTCTCTACCTGCGCTCGGCAGTCGGCCGGCGCAGGCTCAGAGGGAGGGAGTCATCTTGAGACGCACCACCGCCGGGCTTGTCGCCGCGGTCACAGCCATCGTTCTCGCCGCAATCGGCGTGAGCGGAGCGACCGCGGGGAACAAGCCCTCCAGCTACACCAACGCGACCTGGTACTCGAAGTACGAGGTCGTCGCGTCGGGCGCCGTCGACCCGAGTCCGGCCCCGAGCTGCACCACGCCAATCTTCGGAGGGAACGTGGACGCGAGCCATGAGACCGGCTCGCAGAGCGAGACCTACATCGCGATCGACCCGTCGAACGGCAATCACGTCGTCACCGGCGAGAACGAGATCCAGCGCCTGCCCATGCGGGCCAACTACTCGTTCGACGGCGGCACGACGTTCTGCGGAGTCGACCTGCCGCTGCCGCCGCCGCGAACGCAAAGCGGGTTCGACTTTGGCTCCGATCCGTCGCTCGCGATCGACGCGAAAGGAAACGTCTATTACAGCTACATCATCGTGTTCTTCTCCGGGGGCGGCTCGGTGAACGGGACGGAGATGGCGCTGTCCCGCTCGTCCGACGGCGGCCGCACATGGACGGCCACGTACTGGGATCCGCAGACCGGCGACGGCCAGTTCAACGACAAGCCGATGGTCACCGTCGACAACAACCGTAAGAGCAAGTTCTTCGGCCGGGTCTACGTGGCCTGGGACAACGCGACAGGCAACTCGAAGGGCAACGACCTCGAGGTGTCGTACTCGAGCGACGGCGGCGTGACCATGTCCGATCCGGTCGCGGCGACAGCGTCGCTCGGGGGCGGCCCGAAGGGCTCCTTCGGCGCCGATCCGTACGTAACGTCGGACGGCACGCTTCACGTCGCCTGGCTCGACTACCGGAACCAGCGCATCGCCGAGGCGAGCTCGACCGACGGCGGTGCCAGCTACGGGCCGGTGCACACGATCGCGCCGACTCTCCTGCAGTTCGACACGGCGATCCCGGCGCAGAACATCCGCGGCGCGGTCGTCTATCCGTCGTGCGGGGCGATCGGAGCGACGCTCTACTGCTCGTGGGGCGACGAGTCGATCGCGAACGGCTTCGACGTCTTCCTGTCGAAGTCGACGGACGGCGGCGTCAACTGGAGCGCGCCGCGTCGCGTGACCAGCGACACCGGCAATGCCGACCAGTTCAACCACTGGCTGGCGGTCGACCCGTCGAACAACTCGGTCAACGTCGCGTTCTACGACACGCGACAGGATCCGACGAACAAGACGACGCTGTACTCGCTCGCCCGCTCGACGGACGGCGGCTCGACGTTCTCGTTCCGGACGGTCGCAACCGCGCCGACCGACGAGACGACGCCGGACGCGAACCTGGGCAACCAGTACGGCGACTACGAGGGAGTCGCCGCGCAGAACGGCATCGTCCGCCCGGTGTGGACGGATCGCCGTGCAGCCGTGATCGCCGCCGGCTTGCGTGAAGAGGTCTTCACGCAGGCGCTGGCGATTCGCTAGCGCGGCACAGCGCTCGGGGCGCCGGCTTCGCGGCCGGCGTCCCTAGCGCGCTTCGGAGCGCACCGCGGCGAGGACCGCGTCGTCGCGACCGTCGAGCAAGTCGTCGAGGACGCGCCGGCCGCTCGTCAGGCCGCTCTTCCGCAGCAGGAGCTCGCCGAGCCTGGCGTTCGAGATCCCGTGCTCGCGCGCGACCTGGATCATCCGCGGGACGATCGGCCGAGCAGCGCCGTCGGTCTCCCACTGCCACGCGGGATACCAGTAGTCGCGCTCGCCCTCGCGGCGCAGGCCGAGCACCTCGCCGGCGCGGCGTCGTCCCTCCACGATCGCGGGCTGCACCCCGAGGCGGGTGGCAAGCCATGGCGTGGTGAGCCCGGCGCCGTGTCCGTTTCCGTTGCTCATGGCCTCAGGATGACACGTCCGCCAAAGGCATGAGAACCATGAAAGTTGGTCATTGCGTTTCCCCCGCTCCCGCTGACAATTCGAGAGGGGAAAGGGGAGACACGTGAGGCGAAAGAGAAACCTGTTCCGGGACGTCAACGAGCGCATCAGCACCGTTGCCGACCGCTCGTTGGACGAGAGCAAGATCGGCTTCGTGTGCGAGTGCTTCGACCGCTCGTGCGTGGAGAAGGTCTATCTCGCGCTGATGGAGTACGAGTCGCTTCGGGGGGAGCCCGACCACTTCGTCATCGCACCGGGGCACACTGCGGCGCCGTACCAGCAGCTGATCGAGGCGAACGACCGCTTCGCGCTCGTTCAGGGCCGGCGCTCGCGAAAGCAGCCGGGCACGCTGCAGCTCGCGAGCTAGCTCGTCGGGGCAAGAGCGTCGAGGGAGCCTGGTGCGGCTAGGCTCCCTCGACGTGTTCGTGTGCAATCGCACACGCTGATTTACGAAGCGCTTACGTCGGAACCGCGCCTCGTGGAGTCGTAACTCACGACAACGTCATTCCACGAGGGGGTCTACGCGCATGCAGGAGACCGACACAGGCAGGCCACGGTCTGGCGGATCGCGAGCTGCTGTCGCAGCGTTCGTTGCGGTCGTGTCGCTGGGCGCACTCGTCGCGTTCGCGGCCACCAGCGCCGCGGCGCCGGGGAGCCAGCAGCAGACCACGACGACCACCACCACCGACACGACGGGCACGACTACGACCGGCACCACGACTACAGGCACGACCACCACAGGGACGACGACGACCGGCACGACCACGACAACGGGGACGACGACGACCGGTACGACCACGACGACCCCGACCACCACGACGACGACCACGACCACGCCGTCAGGGCCCGCCGGCCAGATCCGGCTCTCCGACGGCTCGATCTCGATCCCGGTCACGAGCGTCACCCCGCCGGACCGACTTGTGATCGACCGCGTGTCCTTCCAGCCGAACCCGCTGCGCTCGCGGCGGAGCGTGCTCACCGGGCGGTTCCGCGTCTCGAACCAGGCGAACGGCTACCGCGTCCGCGACGCCCTCGTCTACGGGATCGCGCTGCCGTACGGCCAGTTCCGGCCTGCCGCGGAGGTCACGACGGGCACGGACGGCTACGCCACGATCCGCTTCATCCCGACGGCCAACCTGCACACCGGCCGCAACAGCACGATCCAGTTCTTCCTGCGGGCCCGCAAGCCAGGCGACCCGCTGCTCTCGGGCGTCTCGATCCGCCGCCTCGTCCAGGCGACGGTTCTCGTCCGCTAGGTCCTCGGCACTTCGTCGGGTGGGGGCCGGCTCGCCGCCCCCACCCGGCCTGATCATGAGAGCGCACGTGCACCGAGCAAGGGATCGAGGCATCCACGGCGACGGCCGATGACCGCACTGCCGATGCCTGGAGTACACAAACTAGTACCCGTCGCGCGGATCCGCTTGATGAAGAGGGCGAAGTACCGTCCGTACAGGTTCACGTTCCCTCCGTCCGAGCGGGACGGCGTTCCACGTCTCGCGGCGGACCTTCGGCGACAAGGGCGAGTTCGGCAATTATCCGATCGCCCTGCTCATCCGCGGCAGGGCCGTTGGCTGCGACGCACGCGAGACGCGCTTCCTGATCGCGTACAGGAGCATGGCTTCCTTCACGCTCGCGTGTCTCCCGGGGCCACCGGGTTAAAGGAGACGTCGAGGATGCGGAGCGCATGCGCGATGCTGGCGATAGCCGTAGTCGGCACCTGCGCGTCCATCGTTTGGGCTGCCGACACGAAGGCGATTCGGATCGGGGTCAGGACGGAGACGATCGGACCCTGGCGCGTCCAGGGGAACTCGTCGCTCGCCGGAGCGATTGCCGCCTTCGGCGCGCCCTCGCGTTGCAGGAAGGTCAGCGGCCTGCCCGGCTTCGCATCGGTCGAGTGGCAAGCGCTCGGCCTGCGAGCCGTCTTTGGAACGTACGGCAGCGGAGGAGCCCGGCCTTGCCAGGCAGTCCACACGGTACGGCTCGACAACGCGCGAACCTCCTCCAAGGACTGGGTGACCGGCCGCGGCCTACGCGTCGGGGACAGCGTGGCGAAGCTGCGCAGGCTCTACCCGCAGGCCACGTTGCGCACGTATGCCCGAGGTGTGGCCCCCGCGCGCGGCTGGTGGCTCGTGGTGCGGACGAGCCGCGTGCCAGACCTCCACTCGGTCCCGGCGCTTCTCGCGACGGCCCGGGCGGGACGGGTGACCAGCTTCGTCGTGAGCGTCCACGACGAGGGCGATTGACCTAGCCGGCGCGCTCGGCGCTGCGGAGGCCCCGCAGGGACCAGATCAGCGAGAACCCGACTAGGGCGAACGCGATCAGGAACGCCGACGCGGTGTGCAGCGGCGCGCCCGCCAGGAGACCTCGCCCTTCCTCGAGCAGCAGCGTGAAGGGGTTCAGCTTCGCCACGGCGTGGATCCAGCCCTGGAGCAACGCCAGCGGGACGTAGACCGGCGACAGGAACAGCAGCATGAAGACCGGCGTCTGCATCAGCGGCCCGGCCTGCACGGTCCGCAGCCGCATGGCGATGCCCGCCGCCCAGAGGATGCCGACGAGGTTGACGAGCAGCGCGAGAGCGTAGAGGCCGAAGACGTCCACACCGTTCCCACCGATCGGCATTCCCGCGATCAGCGCGACGATCGTCAGCATCGTCGCGACCAGACTCCAGCGGAAGACCGCGCCCAGCCAGTAGCCCGCGATCAGCCCGCTGCGGTTCGGCGCGGCCACGAGCAGGCGGCGCGCGAACCCGTTCTCGAAGTCGCGTGCGATCCCGAAGCCCATGAAGACCCCGCCGAACGCGGCCGACTGGAGCAGGACGAACACGAACTGGAACGCCGTGTAGCCGCCGGGATAGTTGAAGCCCGGCACGTGGCGAAGCCGCGAGAGGCCGCCGGCGAACGCGAGGAAGTTCATCAACGGGAAGAGCATCGGCGGGAAGAGCAGCGACGGGTTCTTGATCAGGGTCGTCGTCTGCCGGTGCGCGAGCCCGAGCGCGACCGACAGCCCACGGCCGTTCACGTCCGCTCCATCCGCCCGCGCAGCGCGATCGACGCGCCGCCGAGGGCTCCAACGACCATCAGGATCGCGACGCCGAAGCCGAGCGCGAGCGCCTGCGCGTTCCAGCCCTCGATGATCAACGTCCGCAGGCCCTCGATCAGGTAGGAGACCGGGTTGATCGTCGCCAGGTCGCGGAACCAGCCGACCTCGATCAGGTTCCGCGGCAGGTTCATGGACGAGATGAAGACGAGGAAGAAGAGCAGCGGGAACTGCGACTGAACCTTCTCGCCGGTGCCCGCGCGCAGGGCCAAGAGGACGCCGACCGCCGCCCAGCCGAGCGCGATCAGGATGGCGAGCAGGAGCAGGGTCGCCATCCCGCCGATTCCCGTGACGAAGTGCACGCCGAACGCGAGGCCGACGCCGAGGTACACGAAGGCCTGCAGCGCGCCGAGCGCGACCGCGCCACCGAGCTCGCCGAGCAGCAGCGCCGCGCCGCGCATCGGCGTCAGCGCCAGGCGGTTCAGGAAGCCGGTGTCGACATCGCGCGCGAGGTCGGTTCCCGCGGTCGTCGCGGCGAAGAGCGCGCCCTGGATGAAGCTGAACGGCAGGAAGAAGTCGAGGAACGACTTGGTCGGGAAGCCGGGCAGATGCGTCGCCGCGCGCAACCCGTTCGAGTTCACGGCCATGAGCATCAGCGGGAAGGTGAGCGGCGGGATCACGGCCGCCGGCTGGCGTGCAGTGCGGATCACCGAGCGCCACGCGATCCGGCCGATCTGGTTCAGCAGGAGGCTCACTCGGGGTTGGCCTCTTCGTCTTCTGCGGCGCCCTCCAACGAGGTGCCGGTCTTGGCGAGGAACACGTCGTCGAGCGTCGGCGCGTGGAGCTGGATGTTGGCGATGGGGAGCTTCGCCTCGTCGAGCGCGCGCACCACCTCGGTCAGGCTGCCGTTCGAGTCGGCGAGCTGGACGGCGACGCCCTTCGGCGAGGCCTGCGTGGGATCGCCGAAACGCAGCAGGATCTCGGCGACGCGCGAGCGCTCGTCCTCCTCGGCCGGGATCGCCTCGACGGTCGAGCGGCCGACGTCGGCCTTGAGCGCGGCGGGCGTTCCTTCGGCGACGATCCTGCCGCGGTGGATGATCCCGACCCGGTCGGCAAGCACGTCCGCCTCCTCGAGGTACTGCGTCGTGAGGAAGACCGTCACGCCCTCGTCGCGTGCGAGCCGGCCGACCTCCTCCCACAACGCGCTGCGGCTCTGAGGGTCGAGTCCGGTGGTCGGCTCGTCGAGGAAGAGGACGCGCGGCCGATGCACGAGCGCAAGCGCGAGATCGAGGCGCCGTTTCATCCCGCCGGAGTAGCCCTTCACCTTTCGGTCCGCGGCCTCGCTCAGTCCGAC
>JAWVDL010000024.1:0-4715 GCA_033857355.1 Gaiellaceae bacterium
CGCTGGTCGGAGGGGGAGCTGGTGGCGGAGTTCGAGTCCGCCTGGGGTTCGTGGAACGAGCTGGACGCGGCCGCCTTCGCGAGCTGGAGCGGCGCCGCCCTGGCCGCGCTCGAGTTCGCCGGCGTCCGCGGCGAGACAATCCTCTGCCCCTCCAACACGTTCATGGCCGCGCCGCTGCTCGCGCTGCGCGCGGGAGCGAGCGTCGAGTTCGTGGACTGCAATCGCGACGACCTGTGCATGTCCTTCGCCGACTTCGAGGAGAAGGTCGACCGGCACAAGCCCCGTGCGGCATTCGTCGTCCACATCGGAGGCCACGTCGCCTTCGAGATCGAGCAGATTGCCGAGCTCTGCCGCGCCGAGGGCATCTTCCTGATCGAGGACTGCGCGCACGCCCACGGCGCGGAGTGGAACGGACGGCGCGCCGGCACCTGGGGCGACGCCGGGATCTGGTCGTTCGCCCCCACGAAGACGATCTCGACCGGCGAGGGCGGGATGGTCGTCTCGCGACACCCGGAGGTGCTCGAGTACGCGCGCGACTTCCGCAACTACGGCAAGCCCGACTACGCGATCCAAGGGCTCAACCTGCGCATGAACGAGTTCACCGCCGCCGCAGGAGTCGTGGGTGTCGAGCGGCTGGACGAGATCGTGGCCTGGAAGAACGCCGCCGCGCACGAGGCGCTTGACCCGACCTACAGCGCGAGGCTGGAGCTCCCCGACGGCATGGTGTCGGGCCTCTACAAGTACATCGTCTTCGAGCCGATCGAGCGCTCGACCGGCAAGGTCTACGACGAGCCGTGCCATCGCGTCCTGGGCCATCCGGTCGACCTGCCGAACAGCGACTGGGTCGCCGAGAACCACTGGTGTGTCCCGCTCTACTACCGTCCGGAGGAGCGCGAATGAAGATCCTCGTGACCGGCGGGTCCGGCTTCATCGGCTCGCACGTCGTCGACGTCCTGATCGCCCACGGCCACGAGCCGCGCATCTTCGACATCGTCCCGTCGCCCTACCAGGCGCCCGAGGACGTGGACACGGTGGTCGGCGACCTGCTCGACCTCGAAGTGCTGCGCGGAGCTTCCCGCGGCTGCGACGCGGTCATCCATCTGGCCGCGGTCTCCGACGTGAACGAGGTCGTCCGCGATCCGTCGCGCGCCGAGCTCGTCAACGCCCGTGGCACGGAGGTGATGCTCGAGGCGGCGCTGCTGGAGAAGCTGACCCGCGTCCTCTATGCGAGCACGGTCTGGGTCTACGGAGGCGCGGCGGGCGAGGAGCCGCTCGACGAGGACACGTCCCTCGTCGCGCCGGCGCACTTCTATACGGCGACCAAGCTTGCAGGCGAGCTCTTCTGCCACTCGTTCGACGAGCTCTACGGCCTCGGACAGACGATCCTGCGCTTCGGAATCCCCTACGGGCCGCGCGCCCGGGCGTCGACCGTGGTCGCGCAGTTCGTCGCGCGCGCGCTCGCGGGCGAGGCGCTCACCGTGACCGGCGACGGAGCCCAGACGCGCCAGTTCGTCTACGTCGAGGATCTCGCCGAGGGCATCGTCGCGGCACTCGACCCCGTCGCTGCGGGCAGGACGTACAACCTCGTCGGGAGCGAGCAGGTCAGCGTCCGCCAGATCGCCGAGACCGTCCAACAGCTCGTCGGAGACGTCCCGATCGTCCACGTGGACGACCGTCCCGCCGACCTGCGCAGCTCGGCGATCTCGGGTGAGCGCGCAGCGCGTGAGCTCGGCTGGCAGGTCGCGACGCCGTTCCACCAGGGAGTCCGCAGCTACGTCTCCTGGGTCACGGGGACCCACGAGAGTCCGAGCGTCGAGCCGGCAGCGAGGATCTCCGGCAGCGCCTCCACCGTTCGCCGCCAGGAGCCCGCCGAGCTGTAGTAGTCGGCGTCGTGCAGCAGCACGACGTCCCCGCCGGTGAGGCGGCGCACAGACCGCCGCGCAATCGCCTCCCCGGTTGCGCGGCGTTCCCAATCTCGTCCCCACCGCGACCAGAGCAGGGGGATCCAGCCGTGCACCCGGGCGAGCTCGAGTGACGCCGTGCTGAAGACACCGTAGGGCGCGCGGTAATGGACCGGCTGGACACCGGTCGCATCCGCGATCAGCGACGCGGCGCGGTCGAGGTCGTCCGCCAGCCCTCGGCGCGTGCGGCGCAGCAGAAGCGTATGTCGGTACCCGTGCACGCCGACCGCGTGACCGCGCACGGCGATCTCCCGCGCGAGCTCGGGCCGGCGCTCGACCTGCTCGCCCATCAGGAAGAAGGTCGCCTTCGCTCCGGCCGCCTCGAGCGCGTCGAGGACGGCCGGCGTGCCCTCCGGATGCGGGCCGTCGTCGAAGGTCAGGGCCGCCGCATCGGTGCGCGAGAGGCGGCGTGGAATCCCGTACGCGACGGCGACGGCGGGCACGTGTGCTGCAAGGGGAAGGAGCACCGAAGGGCGCATGCGGGCGATAGTGACACGCGTGCACGGAGCCCTCGCCGCCGGAATGGTCGCCGCCGGGTGCGCCGCGGCCTGCTACGAGGTCGGCTACGCGCTGCAAGCGCGCGCGTCGAGCCGGGCTCCCGTGGAGCTGGGGCTCCGACCGGGACTGCTGGCCAGCCTTGCGCGCCAGCGGCTGTGGGTGGCCGGCGTAGCGCTTGCGATCCTGGGCTGGCCCCTGCAGCTGCTCGCGCTGCGCTACGCGCCCCTGACCGTCGTCCAGCCGACGCTGGCGCTCGGGCTCGTCCTGCTGCTCGCCCTCGCCGCGCGCTTCCTCGGGGAGCGGGTGCGCGCGCGTCACGTGCTTGCGGTGGCGGCCGTCGTCGCGGGGGTCGGAGCGATCGCGTGGGCCGCTCCGACACGCACGACCGGGCACGCGTCGGGCCTGTCACTCGCGGTCGCGCTGGCGCTCGTGGGCGTCGTAGCGCTGGCTCCCTACCCCCTGCGGGCGAGAGGACGCTTGCTGATCGTCTCGGCAGGCGCCGCCGACGCGTGGGCGGCGTTCGGGGCGAAGCTCGTGGTCGACGAGCTCTCCGCGGGCCGCTGGATTCGCGCGCTCGCCTGGGGCGCCGGCGCCGGGCTTGCGCTCGGGCTAGGGCTGCTCTCGGAGATGACCGCCCTGCGCAGCTTCGCCGCGAGCGTGGTCGGCCCGATCGTCGTCGTGATGCAGATCGCCGTTCCCGTCGCCCTCGCTCCGCTTGTCGGCGGCGAGCACTGGGGCGGGACGCCGCTCGGCGGCGCCGTTCTGGTCGCGGCGCTCGTCGTGGTCGCCGGGGCCGCGGCCGTTCTGGCCTCCACCGCGGCCGGCGCACTCGAGGACGACTGAAGCCGCCGACGGCAGCGCGGCGAAGGACATGTCCTCTCCCTTCTCCTCCGCGAGCGCACGATCCAGGGCGGCTCGGAGCTCGGCCGGGCCGACCGCAACGTCGGCGAGCCCGTGCCGGCGGAAGGCCGCGTTGTTCATCCGGATGTGCCCGCGCCCCCAGCCGAACGAGATCGCCGGGCAACCCCGGATGTGCGCCTCGAGGATCGTCAGGCCGCCCGTCGAGTGGATCAGCGCGTCGGCAGCGGCCATCCAGTCGCCCATCTGCTCCGTGAACCCCTCGGCCCGGACGCGCAGATGGCCGTAGCGCGCGTCGATCCGCTCGCGTAGCTCGTCGTTCCGCCCGCAGAGGCAGACGACCTGCGCCACGTTGCCGTTCGCGAGCGCGACGTCGATCATGCCCTCGACATCCCCGACTCCCCAGCCTCCGCCGGAGACGAGCACGATCTTGCCGTCGGCCGGCAGCCCGAGCTCGGCCCGAGCGTCGGCGCGACTGCGCGGTCGCGCGAACTCCGGCCCGGTCAGGCCGTGCACCGCCTGGACGAGCGTCCCGCCGCCGGTGATCGCGCGCACCTCGTTCTCGGACTCGGGATGGGTGAGCAGGTGCACGTCGGCTCCCGGGGCGGCCCAGTAGCGCAGCGCCGAGAGATCGGTGATCGCCGCCAGGACGGGAACGCCGATCCGGCCCTTGCCGCGCAGTCGCGCGAGCACCTCCGTCGTCACGGGGTACACCGACACGATCGCGTCGGGCCTCGTGCGCGCGATCAGGCGCAGCAGGCGTCCGCCGCCGACCCGCTCGAGCAGCGCCTGCGTCCCGCGCCGCGTGGGCCCGAAGCCCGCAAAGAACCAGAAGCCGAGATCCCAGAGCCACTGGAACTTGTAGAAGACGATTCCGGGAGCCGACTCGCCCATCGTCGAGACGATTCGCCCCATTGCGGCGAGCCCGTCCTCGGTGACGATCTCGACGTCGGGACACTCCTCGCGCAGCTGCGCGGCGAGCGTGCGGGCGGGTCGATCGTGGCCCTCGCCGACGCTGGCCGTGAAGATCAGGATCCGTGGAGCGGCCCGGCTCACGGGCCCATCTTGAAGGATTCCTCCTGAACGGCTTCTGACGGCCGTTGATCTCGAATCAACAGACATGGGAGTGGCTGCGCCGTCATCCAGCGTGGCGGGGCCCTTCAGGTTCGAACAGGATGGTCTCGATGGTGGTTCGCACCCAGTCAGCCCAGCGGTCCGCGTCCCAGTCGCCGTCGAGGACGAGGGCGCGGTAGGTCTCGGAGTGGCCGATGGCGAAGATCGCAGCGGCGGCCTGTTCGAGGGTTGTTCCGCTTCGAAAGGCGCGGCGCTCGGCGAGTAGTTCGGCAGCTTGCTTGTAGTTGGCCAGCCGCTGGGCGATGCGAGCGCGCTCGAGCGCGG
>JAWVDL010000025.1:0-6125 GCA_033857355.1 Gaiellaceae bacterium
GAACCTTCACCGAGTCGCGAGCCACGAAGGTGTGCCGGATTCGCGTCGAGTACGCACAGTCGACCATCGGGCCCGCGTACTCGAGCTGTCCACGGAAGCCCGTCTCTTCGAGCAGCTCCCGCCGCGCGGCCTCGAGCGGCTCCTCTCCCTCGTCTACGGCGCCCCCTGGCAGCTCGAGCAGCTCTTCCTCGATCCCTGGGCGAAACTCCCGGACGAGCAGGACGTCGTTCTCCGGCGTGAGCGCAAGGACGACCGCGGTTGGCCCTTCGAGCTTGATCTCTAGCTCGCGTTCGATCCCGTTGGGGAGAACGTATCGCCGGCCGAGGACCGACCGATAGCCGTCGTAGAGCATCCGCTCGCCGAGCTTTCGCCAGGGCGCCATGCACCGAAGTGTCACGGTTTCGACACGGACCCGTCACGCCGTGCGCTCTAGCGTGAATCGAGTGCTCGCCCGGACGATCACGTACGCCCTCGTCGGCCTCGAGCCGCGCCGCGTCGAGGTCGAGGCCCACCTGCAGCTCGGCGTGCCGAGCCTTGCGATCGTCGGGCTCGCCGACCGCGCCTGCCAGGAGGCGAAGGAACGCGTTCGGAGCGGCATCCGCTCGGCCGAGCTCGAGTGGCCGAAGTTCCGAATCACCGTCAATCTCGCTCCGGCCTCGCTGCGCAAGGAGGGATCCGGCTTCGATCTTCCGATCGCACTCGCGATTCTCGCGGCCTCGGGGCAGGTTCCCCATGAGGAGCTCGAACAGCACGCGGCGCTCGGCGAGCTCGGGCTCGACGGACGGATCCGCCCTGTCGGTGGCGCTCTCGCGGTGGCCGAAGGTGCCCGCCGCGCCGGGCTGACCCGGATCCTCTGTGCCGCCGAGTCGACACCCGAGGCCTCGCTGGCGGGTGTGGAGCCGATCCCGGTTCGGCATCTGGCCGAGGCAGTCGCGTACCTGCGAGGGGAGCGTGACCCGCCGCCGTACGTCGCGGCCGTCCCCAACGGGCGACCAGCGCGGGCGCCCGTTCCCGATCTGGCCGACGTTCGCGGGCAGGAGCGGGCCCGGCGCGCGCTCGAGCTGACCGCGGCGGGCGCGCACAACCTGCTGCTCGCCGGACCGCCGGGTACGGGCAAGACGATGCTTGGCCGCCGCCTGCCGGGGATCCTGCCGCCGCTCGACGAGGCCGAGGCCCTGGAGGTGACCCGGATCCACTCCGTCGCGGGCCTGCTCGAGCCTGGAAGGCCGCTCGTGATCGATCCACCCTTTCGCGCGCCCCACCACAGCGCGTCCAGTGCGGCGATCGTCGGGGGAGGGCGCGGGCCACGGCCGGGCGAGGCAAGCCTCGCGCACCGCGGCGTGCTCCTCCTCGACGAGCTGGCCGAGTTCTACCGCCCGGCGCTCGAAGCCCTGCGGCAGCCGCTCGAGGACGGCGTGATCTCGATCGCCCGCGCCGAGGGGCAGGCGCTGTTCCCGGCCCGCTTCCAGCTCGTGGGGACGATGAATCTCTGTCCGTGCGGTGCGCGCGGCGACCGTGGCGCCGAGTGCTCGTGTTCTCCGCAGCGGCTGGCGTCCTTTCGGGACAAGCTGTCGCGGGCGCTCCTCGACCGGTTCGACCTGGTCGTGACCGTCCCGCGGCCGCGTGCGGCCGAGCTGGAGGCCGGCCCCTCGGAGGCTTCGGCGCCGGTGCGCGAACGCGTCGTCGCAGCGCGTGAGCGGCTTCGCAGCGCGCCCGCTTGTCCGACACGGGCCGCCGAGGAGTTGCTCGGCCGGGCGGTCGAGCAATTGCCGCTCTCCGCGAGGGGCCGGACACGCGTTTCGCGTGTCGCACAGACCGTGGCGGCGCTCGCGGGAGTTGACGAAGTCGAGCCGCCGCACGTCGCGGAAGCGCTTGCCTACCGGTCGCACCTGGACGCAGCGTGAGCGAGTTGGATGTGGCCGCGTTCGCCGCCGAGACGGGAACGCACCTCATTGGCGAGCCCAGGCAGGCGCGGTTCGCGGCGTTCAGGCGGCGGTTCGACCGACCTGCGTATGCCGCGTCGCTCGCCGCGCGCGGCTTGCGTTTCGTCGCTCGGTCGTCGTCCGAGTTTCCACCGCTCCTGCGCGCGATCCACGACCCACCGGTCGGCCTCTTCATCCGTGGGGAGGCGGCGCCAGAGCTCCTGTCTCGCCCCGCGGTCGCGATCGTCGGCGCTCGCGCGTGCTCGCCGTATGGCTCGCAGGTCGCGCGGATGCTCGGCCGCGAGTTGGCGGCTGCCGGCCTGGTCGTCGTGAGCGGCCTCGCCCGCGGAGTGGACGGCGAGGCGCATCGCGGTGCGCTCGAGGCCGGCGGGGCTACGATCGGCGTCCTCGGGTGCGGGATCGACCGGGACTACCCGGCGGCTCACCGCGAGCTCGCGCGGCGGATCGGCGAGAGCGGCCTCGTGGTTTCCGAGTACGCCCCCGGAGTCGAGCCGGCGCCGTGGCGCTTTCCGGCTCGGAATCGGATCATTGCAGGCCTTTGCGCTGCGACAGTCGTGGTCGAGGCGCGCGAGGCGAGCGGAGCGCTGATCACCGCCGACCTCGCCCTGGAGGAAGGGAGGGAGGTGTTCGCGTGCCCAGGCGAGATCACGAGCGCGCTGTCCGCCGGCTCGAACGCGCTCCTGCGTCTCGGTGCGACGCCGCTGACGGGCGCACTGGACGTGCTCGAGTCGTTCGGGATCGAGGACACCGCAGCGCGGTCGGTCGAGCTTGCAGGCCCGGCTCAGACTGTCCTGCTGCGATTGCGCGATGCGGCGGCGAGCCCCGACGAGCTTGCCCGCGCGACCGACCTGGACGCCGCCGAGCTCGCGGTCGCGCTCTCCGAGCTCGAGCTGGCCGGTCTCGCGGTGCAGGCCGACGGTGTCTACCGGGCGGTGGGCCACTAGCATCGGGCCGTGGCCGAATCCTGGTGGCTTGGCGAGCAGGCGCCCCCGCTTCGCTCGACGCGTCTCGACGATCCGGTCGACGTCGCGATCGTCGGTGCGGGCGTGACCGGTTGCTCGTGCGCGCTCGCGCTCGCGCGCGGCGGCCTCCGCGTGCGCGTGTACGAGGCGCGGACGGTCGCCTCCGGAGCGAGCGGTCGGAACGGCGGCTTCGCGCTTCGGGGCGGCGCGCCGTCCTACGACAAGGCGCGCGCGCGGTTGGGCGTCGAGCCCGCACGCCTGCTGTGGGCGTTTACCGAGCGGGCGCTGGCGCGAATGGCCGAGCTCGCCGGCGACGCGTTCCGCCCGGAAGGAAGCTTGCGGCTGGCTGCCGACGCGGTCGAACGCTCGGAACTCGAAGCGGAATTCGCCGCGCTGCGCGAGGACGGCTTCGCCGCGGAGTGGCTCGACGAGCTGCCCGAGCCACTCGAGGGCCGGTTCCTCGGCGCGATCCGGCACCCGGACGACGGGGCGCTGCAGCCCGCCCGGTGGGTGCGCCGACTCGCCGCACATGCTGCCGCGGCCGGAGCCGAGATCCGCGAGCACAGCCGCGTCGAGGACGTCGACGAGCTGTCGGCCGAGCGTGTCGTGGTCGCCACAGACGGCTATGGCGGAGACCTGATGCCGGAGCTCGCGCAGGTCGTCACGCCCGTCCGCGGGCAGGTGATCGTGACCGAGCCGCTTGCCGAGCGACTCTTTCCCTGTCCGCATTATTCGCGCGGCGGCTACGACTACTGGCACCAGCCGCCCGATCTCCGTCTCGTCCTCGGCGGCCGGCGCGACACCGACCTCGACGCGGAGTTCACCGCCGACGAGGCGACGACCCCACAGATCCAGTCGGCGCTGGAGTCATTCGCGCGGGAGCTCGTCGGCTTCGAGCCGGCGGTCGAGGCCCGGTGGGCCGGAATCTGGGGCCGGACAGCGGATGAATATCCACTCGTCGGCGCGCTGCCAGGACAGGATCGCGTCTGGGTCGCGACCGGCTACTCGGGCCACGGGAACGTCCTCGGCTTCGCGTGCGGCGAGCTCGTCGCGAAGGCGCTGCTCGGCGATCCACGGCCCGAGCTCGATCTTTTCGATCCCTCGCGCCTCCTCTAGAGCCGCGTTGCCGCCGTGGAGCTTGTCGGCGAAGACCTCCGGGTGAGCCGTTAGGGACGACCTAGCTAGGGAAGGGGTAGCTTTCCGCCACCGTCGACGCAGTCGGCGAGGTAGAGGGCCGTGCCGAGGTCGCCGGTCCAGAGCGTGTGGCGGCCGCGGCCTTCGGGCCACCGGCTGTGCTCGACCTGACGTACAGCGTGCATCGCGAACCTGCGCGCGCGAGCGAGCCACCGCTCGTCTCCCGTGGTCTCGAGGAGCGCCAGGAACGCGTAGCCGTTCCCCGCGGTCCCGTGGCAGAGGTTGGCGCCCTTTCGCACTGGTCCGGCGCGCCAGGTCAACTCCCCGCCTGCGGCCGCAAGCTCCTCGTCGAGGATCCCGGCGAGCGTCGCGACTATCCCCGGCGCGCCGTGGCACCACTGCGTACGAACCCGGCCGTCGCCGGTCGCGTCGAGCCGCTTCCCCGCGACCGGGGGCCAGTTGGCGAGTCCATCCTCCTCGACGGCAAGGCGCCGGAGCGTCTCCGAGACCTCGGGGACGTCGACGAGCGCGAGCACGCAGCCGGCGAAGCCGTGTGCCGGGCCGAGATAGCGCGTGCTCTGCCCGTGCAGGTGCTGCGTCCACAAGCCGTCCGGGTCGAGTCGGCCGTGCAACCATTCGATGCTCGCCGTCACGTCGAGGCCGAGCTCGCGGCCCGCGAGATCGTGCCCGGACTGCCCCACATCAACTCGCAACGCTCGTCTTGCTCGTTCGCGGAGATCAGCTCCGAGAGTCGCTCGAGGTTGGCCGTCGAGGGCGCGATTCTCTGCAACACGAGCCGGATTCCGGTCTCGCCCATCCACAGGCTGCGCTCAGCGTCCTCGTCTGGAAAGTCCGGGGCGGCCTCCAGCGAACGATCCAGATACGGGACGTAGTCGCGTCGTAGCTCGAAGCCGCGTCGCGCGAGGCGCTGCAGCGCGTCGACGACGCCAGCACCTCCGAGGTACATCGTCCGGAAGCGCGTAGTCGGGTCGTCGTCGTCGTCCGAGTCTGCGGGATGCAGAGGCCAGCCGTCGTCGAATGAACTCTCCGTGTCGGTGACGATGGAGGCGATCGCCGTCCGCACACTCTCAGCGTTCCAGGGTTCGTCCACGAGCGCCTCGTGGGCCTCCGGCGAAAAGAGCACGGCTAGAGGTCGATCTCGGGCAAGTCGAGCTCGCCGACGCGTGCGAGCGCGGCGAGTGCGATCGCGAGATCCTGGATGGCGAGGCCCGTCGAGTCGAAAACCGTGACGTCGTCGTCGGAGCCGCGGCCTTCCGCCGTTCCCGCAAGGACGTCTCCCAGCTCGGTCACGTCGGCACGGTCGAGCACCTCCGCGGCGACCGCATGCACCAGGTCTCCGTTGTGGCTCGCCTGCTCCCAGTCGTCGCAGAAGACGCGGACGCGCGCGAGCTCCTCCACCGCGATCTCGGCCTTGCCCGGGCCGTCTGCGCCCATCAGGCTCGCGTGCTGGCCCGGCTCCAGGGAGCCCGCGCCGAGCACGACCTCCCGGCCGGGCGTTACGGTCACGAGCAGATCGGCCGCCAGAGCGTCTTCGCGGCTCGCGGCGACGCGGGCGCCAAGCTCCGCCGCGGCCTGCGCCGCGCGCTGCTCGTCGACGTCCCAGAGCAGGACGTCGCGGCCGCGTGCCAGGAACGTCCGCGCGACCGCTTGGCCGTTCACGCCCGCGCCGATCACCGCTGCGCTCGCAGCGTCTGCGCGGCCCAGCGTCTCGGCGGCGAGCACGGCGGCAGCACCCGTGCGGAGCGCGGTGACGGCACCCGCGTCGAGGACGGCGCGGAGCACGCCGTTCGACGCGTCGGAGACGAGGACCACGCCCATCACGGTGGGGAGCCCGGCAGCCGGATTGCCGGGATACGACGTCACCCACTTCAGCAGCGCGTGACCGCCGCCGAGGGCGGGCATGGCTCGGAAGTCCCCGGCGGGGTAAGCCGGGACGTAGACCTTCGGCGGCATCGTCCAGTCGCCGCGCGCGTAGGCGACGAAGGCGTCGCGGACGGCTTCGAGCGCACGCTCGGGCGGGACCGCGGCGAGAACGTGCTCCGCACTGAAGACCGGAACCATCGGC
>JAWVDL010000026.1:0-5872 GCA_033857355.1 Gaiellaceae bacterium
TGGCGACCGAATCGCGCTCGCGCCTCGGGAAGCTTCTCGCGGAGGTCACGCCGGGCGACCTCTCGATGTCCTTCTTCACGAACGGCGGCGCCGAGGCGAACGAGAACGCGATCAAGCTCGCGCGCTGGGCCACGGGCCGGCACAAGATCGTCGCGCGCTACCGCTCGTACCACGGCGCGACCGCCGGCGGGATCACGCTGACGGGCGACCCGCGCCGCTGGGCGGCCGAGCCCGGAATCCCCGGCGTGGTGCGCATCCTCGACCCGTACACCTACCGCTGCCCCGCGGGCCACCCGGATCCCTGCCCGGTCTGCACGGGCGCGCCGCATCTCGAGGAGATCCTCCAGTACGAAGGGCCGCAGACCGTCGCCGCGGTGATCCTCGAGACGGTCACCGGGACGAACGGCGTCATCGTCCCGCCCGACGGCTACCTGCAGTCCATCCGCGAGGTCTGCGACCGCCACGGCATCTTGCTCATCTGCGACGAGGTCATGGCCGGCTTCGGCCGCACAGGCAAATGGTTCGCGTGCGAGAACTGGGACGTCGTCCCGGACATCCTCACGGTCGCCAAGGGCATCAATTCCGGCTACGTGCCGCTCGGCGCGATGGTCATCTCGCAGAAGCTCGCCGATTGGGTACGCGACAAGCCGTTCGCCGGCGGGCTCACGTACAGCGGGCATCCGCTGGCGTGCGCGTCGGGCGTCGCGTCGATCGAGGCGTTCCGGGAGGAAGGCATCGTCGAGAACTCGGCGGCGATGGGCGAGGTGTTCGCGGAGGAGCTGCGCGGCCTGCAGGATCGCCATCCGTGCATCGGCGAGGTGCGGGGGCTCGGCTGCTTCTGGGGTCTCGAGCTCGTGAAGAATCGCGAGACGCGCGAGCCGCTGGTCCCGTTCAACGGCACGGGCGAGGCCGCGAAGCCCGTCACCGCGCTGGCGAAGGCGGCGCTCGAGCGTGGCCTGTACCTGATGACCCACTGGAACGTCGTCATGGTCTGCCCGCCGCTGACGATCACCCGGGAGGAGCTCGACGAGGGGATTGCGGCACTCGACGAGGCGCTCTCGGTCGCGGACGAGTTCACGACCTCCTGACCGAGCTCTCGCCGCACCTCCTCTCGGTCGCGGAGAACGCAAACACGCACCAGCCGCTCGGCCCGCGCGACGAGCGGATCGAGAACGAGCGCTTCGTCCTCTGGATGGGCCCGAGCGTGCACCCGAGCTGGAACGTCGCGCAGCGGCTTCGGCTCAGTCCGGAGACGATCGACAGCACGCTCGACGAGGTGCACGGGCTACTGCGCCGGCGAGGCCGGTCGGCATGCACCTGGGAGGTCGGGAGCTCGGCCACACCGGCCGACCTGACCGAGCAGTTGCGCGCCCGAGGGCTGGTCGACGAGCGCGATCCGCACGTGGTCGGGATGGTGCTCACCGAGCCGCCGCCGGCGCAGGTGGACGGCATCCAAGCCCGGGAGGTGGTCTCCTTCGAGGAGTTTCAAGCCGCGCAGCGCGTCGCCGAGGAAGCGTTCGGCGGAGGCGTCGGCATGGGCGACGACCAGCTGCGGGCGCGCTACGAGGAGAAGCTCGCCACGGGTGGCTGGAAGACGTTCGTCGCGCTCATGGACGGCGAGATCGTCGCGTCGGCGAGCTCGACCTACGTCGAGGGCGCGGTCACGCTGAACGGCGGCGCGGTCCTTCCCCACGCTCGCGGGCGCGGCGCCTACCGAGCGCTGGTCGCCGCGCGCTGGAACGACGCGGTCGAGCGAGGCACACCGGCGCTCGTCACGCAGGCGGGGGCGATGTCGAAGCCGATCCTGGAACGCCTCGGCTTCCGCTCGGTCACCGAGATCACGATCCTGCTGGACGAGTTCGGCCCAGCCCTGTCGAACTAAGTGGCTCAGAGCCACTAAGTCTTGAGAATCGCTTGACCAAGCGCCGGCGCCTGTCCGCAAAGGCGTGTTTGTGGCTCAGAGCCACAAAGTCCTCGAAGCGCCCGGAACGGACGGTGCGCTCTAGGGCCCGAACGTGTCCGGGCCGGACTCGTCCATGTCGTCGCGATGCGTCTCGTCGCCGGTCTCTTCGAGCGCCGGCAGCTCGCGCTCGAGGTAGAAGGCGAGGTGCCCGTCGGTCTCGATCGCCTGCACGAGCTGCCAGCCCTTGGCGCCGAGCTCGTTGAGCTGATGCTCGGCTCGGGCCTTCGGCCCCACGCGGAGGACGTGGTACTCCCAGCGCCGCGACGGGTTGGCGTCGCGCGCCATCCGATCCTCGAGCGCCTGGATCCGGTCGCCCCGCTCTTCTTCGGTCTTCAGGAAGCGCATCGTCGTCAGCCTACAAAATGCCCGCAATGAGCGACGACGGCTTCCGCGCGGCCCTGGAAGGAATCGAGGCGAACCTCGCCGCCGGCGCGAGGGTCGAGGGGCTCGTCTCGCTCGCCTACGTCGCCGCCCAGCTCCTCGCCCTCGACGAGGAAGAGCTCGCCGCCGCGCGCCGGCGCGCGGTGTTCGTCCTCGCCGCGGGCGGCGATCCCCACCGCGAGCTGAGCGTCGACTCCCCGGCCGTGGACACGCTCGCGCGCGACCTGGACTCGCCGGAGCTGCGCACCGACCTCACGCGCACCCTGCGCGCGCTTGCCGATCCCGGGCGGCTGCCCAACGTCGCCGCGGCCGCGGAAGCGTTGGCCGCGGACGAGGAGCTCGCGCTACGCACCTTCGCATGCGCGCTGCTCGCCGAGGAGCTGAGCGCCGATTGACGGGCTCGCGCCTCTCGCCGGGGCTCACGGGTAGATCGAGTACTGCTCGCGGTAGCGCTCCAGGACCTCCGCGAGCTGTTTTGGAGGGGCCTCCAAGGTCGGGAGCGACCGGTCGAACCCGGTCCTCCGGCGCGCGAACCGCTGAGCGAGCGAACGGTGACCACGCATGGTGTAGGTGACGACCTCGACGCTGCCGAATCCACGTGGCAGCCCCCTAGTGCCCAGCCGCTGCGCTCGAAAGCGCTCCACGTCGTCCCACGACTGTCGCACCGTGCCGATGAGTGACTTGATCTCGAAGCCTTCGGGGCCGACGCGGAGCCCGAGCCGCTTTGCAAAGGGCCCGGAACCCCGCAGCGAGAACTCGCTTTCGGCGTCGTCCGGAAGCTGGACGGACGGCCGCACCGGCTTGGCCGGCGCCGGCAGTCGTTTGAGCGCAATGCCCGCGGCAAGCGCGACGACTCCGCCTGGGATCGCGAACGCGAGTCCGCCGAGGCGGGTGCCCGTGTCGCCACCGAAGAGGATGACGGCGCCGAAAAGAAGCGCCCACCCGCACGCCGCGACCAAGAGAAGCCACAGCACAAAACGCAGGACCGACCGCCCAGTCACAGGCCGAAGAGCCTAATCTCAGAGAACGTACGAGGAGCGGATGATGGGACTCGAACCCACGACCTTCTGCATGGCAAGCAGACGCTCTAGCCAACTGAGCTACATCCGCGCGACTGCGGATTCTAGCCGCTGATTGCGTCCAACGCTTCGTTCACGAGGCGGTCTGCGAGCTCGTTGTGCTCGCGGCGGACGGCGACGTACGTGACTCGACCGAGCCGGTCTTCGAGGCGCTCCGCCTCGTCGGCGAGCGCCCGCAGCGCTTCGTTTTTGATCTTGTACTCGCCCCGCATCTGCTTCACGAGGAGCTCGGAGTCGGAGACGACCTCGACGTCGCGCAAGCCGAGCTCGACCGCCTTCTTCAGCCCGGCGACGAGCGCGCGGTACTCCGCGACGTTGTTCGTCGCGACCCCGATCGCCTCGCCGTGGGCCTCGAGCACCGTCCCGTCCTCGGCCTCCAGCACGTAGCCGTACGCGGCGGGGCCGGGGTTCCCGCGCGCGCCGCCGTCGGTCGAGAGCCGTGCGTTCACCGCGCGAGCGTACCCGGCAAGACGAGGGGCCGGCACCGGGCCGACCCCTCGCTTCAGCTCGGATGACCTAGCGGCGGTGCTTGAACGCAGACTTCCCTGGTCCGGGAGCCGCGGTGAAGACCACCGGATCGTTCGCAGCCGCCACGCCGGCCGCCGCCGCGAGCCCCGAGGTCGGAGTCTCGAGCGGCTGGTTGCAGTTCGGCGTTGCCGTTGCGCAGTCGGTCCCGCCGGCCGTCGGCACATACGCTTCCGCGAAGACCGGGTGGGCGAGGCCGGCAGAGTCGTACGAGGTCGACATGTAGTCGCCGACCATCCGACCCTGCGTCGTGTTCGGGAGCCAGCTCATCGTCATCGGGCCGCGGAGCTGTGTCGCGGCCGACCACGTCGAGCCCCCGTTGCCGGAGGAGATGTACCCGATGTCGAGCTGGCACGTGGCTTCCGTGCAGCTCTTGTTCGGGTAGTAGTAGTACCCGACCGCCACGCGGATCGAGGCGCCCGACGAGCTCTTGTCGACCGCGACGCCCGGGATGAAGTGATCGACCGTGCTGGTGGTCGGGTCGATCGGAATCCGCTGGACGGTCGTCCACGTCGTGCCGTTCGTGGAGGTCGTATAGACCAGGTCGTTCGTCGAGCAGCTGCTCCGGAAGCGGCAGTCTTCCCAGACGACGTAGATCTTCCCGTCGCCGGAGATTTCAGCCGAGGGCAGCGGACCGCTGCGGATGTTGCCCGGATCGGCGAACGCGGTGATCGACGTGATCGTGAACGCCTGGCTGAAGTTCGCACCGCCATTCGTCGAGTTCGTGTAGCCGAGCGCCGTCTCGCTCGCGTTGTCGAGGGGAACGACGACCTGCCCATTGGGCTGGACGAGCGGCTGGGCGCCGATCACGCCGACGTTCGGCGTCTTCGACAGCGTCCACGTCACGCCGCCGTCCCTGGAATACGCGATCTTCAGCCGGTTGCCGTGGCCGAAGTCGTCCCAGGTCGTATAGCAGGAGCCGTAGAACGGGCTCGCAGGCGTGTTGTCGCAGACGGTCCAGTTCTTGTCGTAGTCCTCCCCTGCGCCGACTGCTCGGACGGTGACCGGGTTGTTCCAGGTCGCACCGCCGTTCGTCGAGCGGCTCACGATCACGGCCACCCCGCTCAGGCTCGCGTTGAGCGGTAGCGAGGAGACCATCCAGACGTTGTGTCGTGCGTCGTACGCGACCGACGGGTCACTGACCCGTGCGTACGGCCCCGTCGGGGTGGAGTAAACAGTGATGCCCGGCAGTTGCTGGGCGGTATACGTCGAGCCGTTGTTCGTGGACACCGAGACGCCGATGTCGGAAGCGCCGCCGTCGGTGAAGCGGCCCCACTGCGCCGCCGCGACGATTGTGCTCCCGAAGGAGAACGTGTCCGGCTCCACGATCGTCTTGTGTTGGCTGGTGGAGTTCGTGAACGGATCGGTCGCAATGATCAGGACCGACACGTTCGCTCCGGCAACCATGGTCACCGTGGCGGCCGCCAGAACCGCCAGGGGAAGTACGAGGGTGATACGCCGCAGGAGGGACTTTCGAGCCATTCGCATGGGCCCTCCTTGGGTTGACTCCAACAGGTCTAGCCGGTTGCGTCCCGGAAATCAAGTGCTGCCTGGGGACAAGACCAGGACAAGGTCGAACGCCGGGTAAGTCACGGCGGTCACGTTTCGGCACGACACGGGCCGGAAAAGCCGAAGCCGTGGCCACGATCGAGGTTCAACCCCGCCCAACCCCGGAGGAACGCGCCGACACGCCGGTCCAGGTCGAGGTCGACGACGAGCTGACGGTCTTCGCCGCGTTGATCGAGGACTGGGCGGCCGAGCGGGTCAACTGGGAATGGACGCTCCACGAGGGCCACGACTTCGGACGCCGCAACAACGCCGAGGGCCGGCTGCTCTTCGTCGCCGGCGAGCAGACGTCGTCCTTCCGGTTTCGACTCGACCAGCTCGACCTCGTCGACGAGCTGATGGGCACGCTGATGCTCCG
>JAWVDL010000027.1:0-5722 GCA_033857355.1 Gaiellaceae bacterium
GGACAGGCGGCGCGGCTGCAGGACGAGACGATTCCGCTCGCGTGCGGCTGCATCGGCCAGGAGACGACGGGCGCCGGCGGGCTCGCGAAGGCGCTCCGCACCGTCCCGGTCGTGCTCGGGATCGCCGAGAAGGTGCGCGAGCGCGCCGCTTCCGATGCCTGGATCGTCGACTTCACGAATCCGGTAGGGATCGTCACGCGCTCGCTCCTCGACGCGGGCCATCGAGCCGTCGGGCTCTGCAACGCGGCGATCGGCTTCCAGCGCTCGTTCGCGCGGCACCTCGGCGTGGAGCCCGACCGCGTCCTGGTCGACCAGATCGGCCTGAACCACCTGACGTGGATCCGCGCCGTGCGCCTCGACGGCGAGGACGTCATGGCCAGGTTGCTCGCCGAGCACGGCGAGGCGATCGCCGCGGAGGTCGAGCTGCCCTTGCGCCTGCTCGAGGAGCTCGGCGCGATCCCGTCCTACTACCTCCACTACTTCTACGCGCACGACGACGTGCTGAAGCAGCAGCTCGACGGCGTGCCGCGCGCTGCAACGGTGGCCGAGATCGAGCGCGAGCTGCTGGAGATGTACCGCGACCCGTCGCTGACCGAGAAGCCCGCGCTCCTCGAGCAGCGAGGCGGCGCGTTCTACAGCGAGGCCGCGACGCAGCTCGTGGCCGGGCTCGTCTCGGGCGACGCGAATCCGCAGGTCGTCGACATTCGGAACGCGGGCACCATCGCCGGACTCGCCGACGACGACGTGGTCGAGATCCCCGCGCGAATCGAGGCCGGCGGCTGCGTTCGCCTGGCGCAGGCCCCACTCGCGCCGGAGCTGCTCGGGCTCGTCCAGCACGTCGCCTCGTACGAGCGGCTGGCAGCCCGCGCCTCGCTCAGCGGCGACCCGGTCGACGTTCGCAAGGCTCTCCTCGCACACCCGCTGGTCGGCCAGTGGGGTGTCGTCGAGGAGCTGGTCGAGAAGCTGCTCGCCGCCGACGCGGCCCATCTGCCCCAGTTCCAGGAGCCGGTGGCGTGATCCTCGCCGTCGACGGAGGGAACTCGAAGACCGATCTTGCACTCGTGGACGCCGACGGCTCGGTGCAGGCGCTCGTCCGGGGCGGCCTCAGCTCGCCGCACCACCTCGGGCTCGAGCAGGCGCTCGACGTGCTCGAGGGCCTACGCGAGGAGGCCGGCGCGAACGGCTCGGCGACGGTCGGGCTGCTCGCGATGGCGGGCGTCGACTTCCCGTCCGAGGAGCAGGAGTTCCTGCGAGCCGCGTCCGGGAGGGGCTGGGCCCAGAGCCTCTCGGTGGTGAACGACACCTTCGCGGTTCTGCGCGCCGGCACCGAGCGAGGATGGGGCGTCGCGATCACGTGCGGTGCCGGGATCAACTGCGTCGGGGTCGCGCCCGACGGCCGGCACGCGCGTTTCCCCGCACTCGGCTCGATCACCGGCGACTGGGGCGGCGGCTACGACGTCGGGCTCACGGCCGTTTCGGCGGCGGCCCGAAGCGAGGACGGACGCGGGCCGCGGACGACGCTCGAGCGATCGGTTCCCGCCTTCTTCGGTGTCGCGACCCCGCTCGAGCTCGCGGAGGCAATCCATCGCGGCCGAATCGAGCAGCGACGCGTGATCGAGCTGGCGCCGCTCGTGCTCGCCGAGGCTGCGGACGACGCCGTCGCGGCCGAGATCGTCGAGAAGCTCGCCGAGGAGATCGTGACGATGGCGCGCGTCGCGCTGACACGTCTGGGCCTGGAGCTCGAGCCCGTCGAGGTGCTCGTCGGCGGCGGACTCTTCCGCACGAGCGACCATCGCCTGCTCTCTGCGGTCGAATCGGGCTTGCGCGAGCTTGCGCCCGACGTGATCGTGCGCTCGACCGGCGTGCCGTCGATCGTCGGCGCAGCGCTGCTCGGTCTCGACGCGCTCGCAGCCCCGGTCCAGGCAGACGCGCACGCGCGTGCGCGCGAGGAGCTTTCCCGTGCGGTCAACGAGCTCGAGTCGGCACCTGCGGGCGCCGGGATGCGGAGGGACGATGGCTGACGTTCGCTACGCGGACGCGACGCGGATCTACCCGGGCAACGACGAGCCGGCGGTGGACGCGCTGAACCTGCACGTCGAGGACGGGGAGTTCATGGTGCTCGTTGGTCCGTCGGGATCGGGCAAGACGACCGCCCTGCGGATGCTCGCCGGGCTCGAGGAGGTCGACTCGGGCGCGGTCTTCATCGGAGACCGCGACGTCAGCGACCTCGCGCCGAAGAAGCGGAACGTCTCGATGGTCTTCCAGAACTACGCCCTCTACCCGTACTTGAGTGTTGAGGCCAACATCGGCTTCCCGCTCAAGATCGCGAAGGTCAGGAAGGCCGAGCGCACGAAGCGCGTGCGCGAGGTGGCGGAGATGCTCGGCCTGACGGAGTACCTCCACCGCAAGCCGGGCCAGCTCTCGGGCGGCCAGCGGCAGCGCGTGGCAATGGGCCGAGCGATCGTCCACACGCCGAGCGTCTTCCTCATGGACGAGCCGCTTTCGAACCTCGATGCGAAGTTGAGGGTTCAGATGCGGGCGGACATCGCCTCGCTGCAGTCCGACCTCGGGGTCACGACGGTCTACGTCACGCACGACCAGTCGGAGGCGATGACGCTCGGCCACCGGGTCGCGGTGCTGAAGGACGGGCTGCTGCAGCAGTGCGCGCCTCCGCGCGAGCTGTACGACAAGCCGGTCAACACGTTCGTCGCGGGCTTCATCGGCTCCCCGGCGATGAACCTCTGCGAGATGCAGTGCACGAACGGGACCGTTCCGTTCGCCGGCGAGCAGGTTCACGTCGCAAACGGGCGCAGCAGGGTCGTGCTCGGCTTCCGGCCCGAGTCGCTGGAGCTCGCGAGCGAAGGCCTGGCGGCGCGGGTCGAGGTCGTCGAGGAGTTCGGCGCTGACGCCTACGTCTTCTGCACCGCGGAGATCGCGGGCGAGGACACGCGCCTGGTCGCACGCGTCGAGGCGCGGGGAAGGCCTGAGCGCGGCGAGCGGGTGCTCCTGCACGCGCGGGCCGAGGACGCTCACGTCTTCGACCCGGAGACCGGCGAGCGCGTCGAGGCGTAATGGGCGAGTTGTTCCTTGCGGAGATCCGGGAGCAGCCGGCGGCCCTGCGGCGGCTGCTCGAGCACCGTGACCGCTTCGCCGAGGTCGGCCGCGCGCTGCGCGAACGCTCGCCCGACGTCGTGCGGCTCGTCGGCCACGGCTCGTCGGACAACGCGGCGTCGTACGGCGTCTACGCCTTCGGGCTCCTCCCCGGCTGGACCGCGATGCGCGACTCGATCTCGCTCTCGGTCTACTACGACGCGCAGCTCGACCTATCGCGGTCGGTCGTGCTCGGCCTTTCTCAGAGCGGTCGCACTCCCGATGTCGTCGAGTACGTCGCGCGCGCGCGTGCGCGAGGCGCCCTGACCGTGGCGATCACGAACGACGAGCAGTCGGAGCTCGCCCAGGCCGCGGACCTGCTCCTCCCGCTCTCCGCCGGCGAAGAGCGAGCGGTGGCCGCAACGAAGACCTACCTGAACCAGGTGGCGGCACTGGCCCTGATCGCCGCCTGCGCGACCGATCGCTGCGACGAGCTCGCGGAGGGCATCGCGAAGGTTGCAGACCTGCTCGAGTCGGCTCTTCCGGACATGGAGCGATCCGCGCGCGAGGTCGGGGTTGCGTTCGCCTACGTCGGGCGGATGTACGTCATCGGACGTGGGATCGAGTTCGCGACGGCCCGCGAGATCGCGATCAAGCTGACCGAGACGTGCCGCGTGGCCGCCGAGCCGCTGACGTCGACCGATCTGGCCCATGGCCCGATCGCCGCGCTGGATCCGCTCTTCCCGGTCTGGGCGATCGCGTCGCCCGATCGTGCCCTGCCGGCGGTCGTCGAGGCGGCACGCCGCGCACGAGCCGCGGGCGCAACATTGGTCGCGAGCGGCAGCGCGGCGGCGCAGATCGAGGGCGCGGCCTACACCCTTTCCTCGCCCCATGCCCCGGATTTGCTGCTCACGCCGCTCCTCTCCGTTGTCCCTGGGCAGCTGGTCGCCGAGGCCCTGTCACACGCGAAAGGGCTCGACGCCGACAAGCCCGTGGGGCTGACGAAGATCACGCTCGCGCACTGACCGCAAAATTCGGTATTTAAATTTGCGCGAATCTGCACTACACTCCCTCAGACTACGAGGGGAAGGGGTGCTGCGATGACTCGCGGCAAGCAGGCGAGATCCGCAGCGATCACCTCAGGTGCGCTGCTGCTGGTGTTGACGTTCGGCGCAGCCGCCTCAGGGATGGTCGGCCGGTCATCTGCCGCCGACGCGGCGCCGGCTGTGAAGTCGATCGTGTCGAAGGCCGTGGGCGGCCACGCCCAGCTCAAGATCGAGTTCACGGAGTCCGTGAACACACGGGCGTCGGCGTTCACCCTCGAGTGTCCGATCGGGAAGGTCTATGCCAGCAGCCTGGCGCCGCCGATCACGGGCGACCACTTCACGCTCAACACCAACAATGCCGGACTGTCGACCGGGAAGTCGTGCCGGCTGACCGTGCTCAAGACGCGCGTCACCGACACTGACTCGAACGATCCCCCCGACCAGATGGCGCAGGACTTCGTCTGGAACTTCCACCTCGGCGACAGCTTCAGCGCGCCGACCGGGACTACTACCACGACCACCACGACCACTACGGTCGCCGACGCCGCGCCGAGCGTGACCTCGACGGCGCCGGCCAACGGTGCGTCCCCGGTCGCGTTGAACGCGAACATCGTGGTGAACTTCAGCGAGTCGGTCAGCGCGACGACGAGCTCGTTCACCCTCGAGTGCCCGACCTCCTCCGCGCAGGCATTCGCCGTCTCGGGCTCCCCGGGATCAACGATCACGCTCGACCCCACATCTGATCTGCCACAGGGAACGACGTGCACCGTGAAGGTGATCGCGAACCAGATCAGCGACACGGACTCGGTCGATCCGCCCGACAACATGGCGGCGGACTACACCTTCTCGTTCACGACCGATAGCGCACCAGCGGTGAGCAGCACGAGCCCGGCGAACAGCGCCACCGGCGTCAATCCGAACGCCAACGTCACGGTCACCTTTGGCGAGCCGGTCAACGCGAGCGGCAGCTCGTTCACTCTCGAGTGCCCGTCCGGCTCGGCGAAGACCTTCGGGACGAGCGGGTCCGGCACGGCGACGATCACGCTCGATCCCACGGCCGACCTGCCTGCCGCGACCACCTGCACGGTCACGGTGCTCGCCAGCGGGATCTCCGACGTCGACAGCGCAGATCCGCCGGACAACATGGCCGCGAACTACGTGTTCAGCTTCACGACGGCCGATGCGGCGCCGACGGTCACGAGCACCTCGCCCGCCGATTCCGCGACGAAGGTGGGCACGGACACGAACGTGACGGTCAACTTCAGCGAGTCCGTCAGCGCGACCGCGGCCTCCTTCACGCTCGTCTGCGGCGGCAACTCGAAGACCTTCTCGCTCTCAGGGACGCCGGGCTCGAGCTTGACGCTCGATCCCACGGCGAGCCTCCCGGACGGCACGAGCTGCACGGTGACCGTGCTCGCGAGCGGGATCAGCGACAGCGATTCGGTCGACCCGCCCGACAACATGGCGTCGAACTACGTCTTCTCGTTCACGACCGATTCGCCGCCGGCCGTGAGCTCGACCTCGCCCGCCGACGCCGCCAGCGGCGTCAGCGCGTCCGGGAACATCACCGTGAACTTCAGCGAGGC
>JAWVDL010000028.1:0-3905 GCA_033857355.1 Gaiellaceae bacterium
GGCGAGGCTCTGCGCCTGATCGACGCGGCGAACGGAACGACGCCCCGCTCGCTGCGCGACGCGGCGCTGGTCGAGCTGCTGTACGGAGCGGGCCTGCGGGTCAGCGAAGCCGTCGGGCTCGAGCGGGGCGACGTGGACACCGACCAGCGGCTCGTCCGCGCGCTCGGCAAGGGCGGGAAGGAGCGTCTCGTCCCCATCGCGCGCCAGACCGCCGAGGCCGTGACGCGATATGCGTCGCGCGGCCGCCCGCATCTCGATCGCCGCCACCGTCCCGAGCTGTTCCTGAACGCCAGAGGCGGAGCGCTGACGCGCGCCGGGGCGTTCCTGATCCTGCGCAAGCTGGCCGAAAAGGCCGGGCTCGAGCCGGAGCGCGTCCATCCGCATCTCCTGCGGCACTCGTTCGCGACGCACCAGCTGGAAGGCGGCGCCGACCTCCGCAGCGTCCAGGAGATGCTCGGCCATGCGGATCTCGCGACGACCGAGCTCTACACGCACGTATCCGATCGGCGGCGGCGCGAGTTGTACTTCCAAGCGCATCCGCATGCGCGGCGGCGCAAGGTTTTGACCCAGCAGAGGCAGGCAAGAAGCGAGGAGCCATGAACGTCGATCCGCACATCACCATCGCGATTCTCACGATCGGCGTCGGCTACCTGATGACGCAGGCGGGCCTGCAGAAGAGCGCGCTCGAGCTCAAGCGCCGCCGCAAGATCTGCCCGTCGTGCGGCCGCGAGCGCGTCGGTTCCTGCGGCTGTTCCTGAGTAGCCGCTAGCGCAGGTTCTGCTTCTTCTGTAGCGCGGCGGCCACCTGCCGCGCCGTGCTCTGGAGCTTCTCCTCCTGACGGTCGTCCTCGGCAAGGCCCTTGAGGAGGACGATGGTCTCGCGCTGGGGCGAGCCGTTCTTCAACACCACGACGGCGAGTCGGCGGACGGCCTCGTTCGGATCCGTGGTTGCGAGGTTGTGCAGGAGGGGGCGCGAGGAGTTGACCGCGCCGGGGCTGTCGCGCGAGAGCTGCTCGAGCGAGACGAGCGCGGAGCCGCGGCAGGCCGGGCTCTCGTCTTCGAGGCCGCGCCGAAGCAACTCCAGCTTCTGGCGGAAGCGGAACTGGCCGATGCCTCGATATGCAGCCGCGCGCTCGCGGTAGTCGGCACCCCGCGCGGCGGCCTCGAGCTCGTCCTCCCACTCCCGCCGGAGATCCGCGAGCTCGCGCTCGGCCCCGCGCTGCGCCAGCTCGTCGGCCTGCGCGCCGGCTTCGGCCAGGTTCATATCTACGAAGGGACTGGCGCGACGCCGATCTCGGACGCCGGGCGTGGAGCAGGCCCGACGTACTGCGCCGAGGGGCGGATGAGCCGGCCGGTCTTGCGCTCCTCGAGGATGTGCGCGGACCACCCGGCGACCCGTGCGCAGCCGAACATCGCAGGCGTGAGGTCGGGAGGGATCTCGGCGGTGTCGAGGACGACCGCCGACCAGAACTCGACGTTCGTCGGGAGCGGGCGGTCGGGCTTCCGGCGCTTGAGCTCGGCGAGCGCGGCCTGCTCCAGCGCGTCGGCCACCTCGTACCGCACCGATCCGAGCTCCTTGGCAGTGCGCTTGAGCAGCGTCGCGCGCGGGTCGTCGCCGCGGTAGATGCGGTGTCCGAAGCCCATCAGCCGCTCGCCACGGTCGAGGAGATCCTTGACGTACTGCGCGGGATCGCCCAGCTTCTCCGCTCCTTCGAGCATCGGCAGGATCCGCGCCGGCGCGCCCCCGTGGAGCGGGCCGGAAAGAGCGCCGACCGCCGCCGACATCGCCGCGCCGCAGTCGGCCCCCGTGGAGGCGACGATGCGCGCGGTGAACGTGGAAGCGTTGAGCCCGTGCTCCGCGGTGCAGATCCAGTAGGTGTCGATCGCCTGCGCGTGCTTCGGGTCGGCCTCGCCGCGCCAGCGCAGGAGGAACTTCTCCGCGGCGGTCTTGCCCTGGGCGACGGCGTCGTCGGGGATGGCGTCGGTGTTGCCGTCCGCGACGCGCGCGGACTGCGCCACGATGGACATCGCAATCGCGGACAGACGCGCGAGGTCGTCACGGGCGTCGCCCGGCTCGATGTCGACGAGCTTCTGGAGCCCCCATTCGCCCGCGAGGTGTGCGAGCGCAGATTGAAGGTCTGCCGGCGCGTTGCCGGTCAGATTTGCGGGCCGGTAGGGCTCCGGGTCCGGCATCCCGGGCTCGAAGCTCTCGTCGACGAGCAGGCCCCAGACCTTCTCGTACGGGTAACGGCCGACCAGTTCCTCGATGTTGACGCCGCGGTACCGGAGCGATCCGCCTTCCTTGTCCGGCTCGGCGATCTCGGTCTGGAAGGCGACGACGCCCTCGAGGCCTGGCCTGAAGTCGTTCACGCCCGCAATCTACCGGGACCGAGGGCGGCGACACCTCGGATAGAGTGCGCCGCCGTGGCGCATCGCGTGATCCTCATCCCCGGCGACGGCACCGGTCCCGAGCTCACCGAGGCGACGCGCCGGGTGCTCGAGGCGACCGGCGTCGAGTTCGACTGGGATGTTCGGCACGCCGGTACCGACGTAATGGATCAGAACGACGGGAACCCGCTTCCCGAAGCCGTGCTCGACGCGATCCGCGAGGCGGGCGTCGCATTGAAGGGCCCGATCACCACGCCCATCGGCGGCGGCTTCCGCTCGGTCAACGTCGGGCTGCGCAAGGCGCTCGACATGTACGCGCAGATCCGGCCCTGCAAGACCTATCCCGGAGTGCGCACCCGGTTCGAGGACGTCGACCTCGTCATCGTCCGCGAGAACACCGAGGATCTCTACGCGGGGATCGAATACGAGCAGGGGACGCCGGACGCCGAGGAGTTGATCCGCTGGATCGAGTCCAAGGGCGGGAAGCTGCGCTGGAACGACGCCGGCATCTCGATCAAGCCGATCTCGGTCACCGGCACCCGCCGGATCTTCGAGTTCGCGTTCGATTACGCGCGCCGGAACGGCCGCCGGAAGATCACGGCCGTGCACAAGGCGAACATCATGAAGTTCAGCGACGGACTCTGGCTGCGGGTCGCGCAGGAGGTCGCCGCGGAGAACTCGGACATCGAGTTCGACGACCGCATCGTGGACAACATGTGCATGCAGCTCGTCCAGCGTCCCGAGGAGTACGACATGCTCGTCCTCCCGAACCTCTACGGGGACGTGCTCTCGGACCTTTGCGCGGGCATGATCGGCGGGCTCGGGCTGGCGCCCGGAGCCAACTACGGCGACGACGCCGCGGTCTTCGAGCCCACGCACGGCTCGGCGCCGAAGTACAAGGGCCAGAACAAGGTCAACCCGATGGCGCAGATGCTCTCCGGGATGCTGATGCTCAGGCACCTCGAGGAGACCGACGCCGCGGATCGCCTCGAGCGCGCGATCGCAGAGGTGATTCGCGAGGGCAAGAGCGTGACGTACGACATGAAGCCTTCCCGCGACGACCCGACCGCGGTCGGGACCAGCGAGGTCGCCGACGCGATCGTCGAGAAGCTCGAGGCGAGCGTCCCGGCGTGACCGGTCGTCGCAAGGTGACGATCGTCGGCGCCGGCCTGACCGGCCGCACGACCGCGCAGGAGGTCGCGCGCCGCGACTACGCCGACGTCGTCCTCACCGACATCGTCGAGAACCTCCCGCAGGGCATCGCCCTCGACCTGAACCAGGCCGGAGCGGTGCTCGGCTACGAGCCGAACGTCGTCGGTACGAACGGGTACGAGGAGACCGCGGGCTCGGACGTGATCGTGATCACGGCGGGCGTCCCACGGAAGCCCGGGATGAGCCGCGACGACCTGGTCACGACGAACGAGAAGATCGTCTCGTCGGTGACGAACGCCGCGATCGAGCAGTCCCCCGACGCCGTGATCATCGTCCTCTCGAATCCGCTCGACGCCATGTGCCACG
>JAWVDL010000029.1:0-2747 GCA_033857355.1 Gaiellaceae bacterium
CCGTTCTTCAACGGCTACCGGCCGCAGTTCTACTTCCGCACGACGGACGTGACGGGCTCGATCAAGCTCCCGGAGGGCCAGGAGATGGTCATGCCGGGCGACAACACGAACATGGAGATCGAGCTGATCCAGCCGATCGCCATGGACGAGGGCCTGCGCTTCGCCGTCCGCGAGGGTGGACGCACAGTCGGCGCCGGCGTCGTCACCAAAGTCGTGAAGTAGAGAGAGGCGTCGGTATGGCTCAGCAGAAAATCCGCATCCGCCTCAAGGGCTACGACCATCAGGCGCTGGACAAGTCCGCCGCCTCGATCGTCGAGACCGCGAGCCGCACCGGCGCCACGATCACCGGGCCTGTGCCCCTGCCCACGGAGAAGAACGTCTACTGCGTGATCCGAAGCCCGTTCAAGGACAAGGACTCGCGGGAGCACTTCGAGGTGCGCACGCACAAGCGCCTGATCGACATCCATTCGCCCACGCCGAAGACGGTCGACTCGCTCATGCGGCTCGACCTTCCGGCCGGCGTCGACATCGAGATCAAGCTCTAGCGATGAAGGGAATCGTGGGACGCAAGCGTGGCATGACCCAGATCTTCGATCCGGACAGCGGCGGCGTGACCTCCGTGACCGTGATCGAGGCCGGGCCGTGTCCGGTCGTCCAGCTCAAGACGAGCGAGACCGACGGCTACGACGCCATCCAGCTCGCGTACGAGCCGGTCGCGCCGCGGAAGATCACGAAGGCCGAGGCGGGCCATCTGCGCAAGTCGGAGGTCGAGCCGCATCGCCATCTCGTCGAGTTTCGCGGCGAGACGCCGTTCGTGGTCGGCGAGACGGTGACCGTCGAGGCATTCGAGCCCGGCGAGAAGATCAAGGTCACCGGGATCTCGAAGGGCAAGGGCTTCGCGGGCACGATCAAGCGCCACAACTTCCACCGCGGCCCGGTCTCGCACGGCTCGCACAACGTCCGCAAGCCCGGCTCGATCGGCGCTTCGGCGTACCCGGCGCGCGTGTTCAAGGGACAGAAGATGCCGGGCCGTCTCGGCGGCAAGCGGCGCACGCAGGTCGGGCTGACCGTCCACTCCACCGACGTCGAGCGGAATCTCATCCTCGTCAAGGGCGCGGTTCCCGGCCCGACGAACGGCCTGGTCGAGATCCGGGAGCAGCTGTAGTGGCCGCGCCGAAGGCCCCTCTCCTCGATGTCAGCGGGAAGAAGTCGAAGGACGTCACGCTCGACGAAGGCGTGTTCGGCGCCGACGTCAAGCCGCACCTCGTGCACGAGACCGTGCGCGCGGAGCTGAACGCGCGGCGCGCAGGCACGCGCGGCGCCAAGAGCCGCGGCCTGGTCGCAGGCGGCCGCGCGAAGCCGTGGCGCCAGAAGGGCACCGGCCGTGCGCGAGCGGGAACAATCCGCGCCCCGCAGTTCACGGGCGGCGGCGTCGCGTTCCCGCCGACGATGCGGAGCTTCGACGTCAAGGTCAATCGCAAGGTGCGTCGCTCGGCGCTTGCCGGCGCGCTCTCCAGCCATGCCTCCAACGGCACGCTCGGCCTCATCGACGGCGGCGCCTTCTCCGAGCCGTCGACGAAGGCGGCCGCGGAGCTGCTCGCCGAATGGGGCAAGGACGTCCCGACGGTGATCGTCGCGACCGAGGAGGAGGAGGCGCTCTGGAAGAGCTTCCGCAACCTCGAGCGCGTGCTCGTCCTCGTCCCTTCGGAGCTCGAGGTCGCCTCGATCGTGTGGGCGCGTTCCCTGCTCCTCAGCGAAGCGGCCCTGACGCACGTGAACGCACGCGCCGGCGCGAAGAAGGAGGAATCGGCATGAGCCTCCATCCGAACGAAGTCCTGCTCGCCCCCGTGGTCTCCGAGAAGAGCTACTCGCTGATCGCCGACCGGAAGTACTCCTTCCGCGTGCACAAGGACGCACACAAGACGCAAGTGCGCCAGGCCGTCGAGGAGCTCTTCGGCGTCAAGGTCGAGAACGTCAACATCGCCCACGTCCGGCCGAAGCCGAAGCGTCGCGGGATGATCAAGGGCACGAAGCCCGGCTGGAAGAAGGCGATCGTCCAGGTCCGCGAGGGCGACACCATCGAGATCTTCGAAGGGGCTCAAGTCTGATGCCTATCCGTCGCTACAAGCCAACCTCTCCGGGTCGCCGCTTCATGACCGTCTCGACGTTCGAGGAGGTCACGAAGTCGAAGCCCGAGAAGAGCCTGACCGAGAAGCTGAACAAGAAGGGCGGCCGCAACAACAACGGCCGGATCACGACGCGCCACCAGGGCGGCGGGCACAAGCGCCGCTACCGCGTGATCGACTTCAAGCGGCTGAAGGACGGCGTGCCGGCCAAGGTCGCCGCGATCGAGTACGACCCGAACCGGTCGGCGCGAATCGCGCTCCTCCACTACGCGGACGGTGCGAAGTCCTACATCCTCGCTCCGGCACGGCTGCGGGTCGGCGCGACGGTCGAGTCGGGTCCCGCGGCCGACATCAAGCCCGGCAATGCGCTCCCGCTCGAGAACATCCCGACCGGCACGCTCGTGCACAACGTCGAGCTGAAGCCCGGGCAGGGCGGCAAGATGGCGCGCTCGGCGGGCTCGGGCGTCCAGCTCGTCGCGAAGGACGCGGGCTTCGGCGTCCTGCGGCTGCCCTCCGGCGAGATGCGGCGCGTCGCACTCGGATGCCGCGCGACCATCGGCCAGGTCGGTAACCTCGACCACGAGAACATCACCGGCGGCAAGGCAGGCAGAAGCCGGTGGA
>JAWVDL010000030.1:0-11112 GCA_033857355.1 Gaiellaceae bacterium
GCGCGCGCGTCACGGCCTCGACCGCGGCCTCCGGGGTGAAGCCGAACTTGGATCCCGCATGCCCGGTTCGAATGGACGCGTGCGTGTCCGCGTCGATTCCCGGCGTCACTCGAAGGAGCACGCGTTCGATCCTGGCCGCCGCCGCGCGGTCGAGCTCCTCGGTCGCATCGAGGACGACGAGGCCCGCGCCGACTTCGGCGGCGCGCGCAAGCTCGGCGTCGCTCTTGTTGTTGCCGTGCACGACGAGGCGCTCGGCCGGGACCTGCGCCGCGACGGCGAACTCGAGCTCGCCGAGTGTCGAGACGTCAGCGCCGAGCCCCTCCTCGGCGAGGACTTCCAGCACCGCGACGTTCGGGAACGCCTTCGTCCCGTAGACGATCAGCGCGTCGGGCGCCGCCTGGCGATACGCGCGAGCCCGAGCGCGGAGGGTGGACTCGTCGAGGACGACGAGCGGCGTCCCGAACTCGCGGGCGAGGTCGGTCGCACCCACCCCGCCGAGAACGAGCTCGCCTCCGGCGTCGATCGAAGCGGTATCCGGGAACAGATCCAGCACGCCATGGAGTCTGCCTTCCGGACGAGTTGCGACGAAACCGCCACGCATTCGGCACAGCGCCGTGCGGATCTGCTCGGTACCGTCGACCGTGAGGGAGGCGGGGGTCCCCACCCAGGGTGGGGGCGCGCGCGTGTACCTAGAAAGCGCTCGCTACGACTCCGAGCCCGAGCCCGAGCCCGAGTCCGCTTCCGAGCCGGACCACCAGCCCTGCACCACGTCGCCATCCCCGGGACCCGTGCTCGGGGCGCCGATCGCGAGCATCTCCGCGCCCTCAGGCCCGCCCTCGAAGCTGCGCATCGTGTCCTTGTCGACGCGGACCGCATCCCACTGCTTCAGGTCGTGCACATCGTCTTCGATCTTCATGCGAAGGCTGCCGCTGAGGACGACGTAGACCTCCTCCTGCGTCTTGTGTTTGTGCCCGAACGGCATCCGGAAGTTCGGCGCGATGCGCTGGTAGCTCATGCCCGAGTTCTGCATGTCGAGGGGCACGCGCGCCATCCGCATCTCCAGGCTGGGCGACAGGCCGAAATTCGGCGCCTGGTCGTCCACGTCTTCCTTGAGATTCACCTTGGTGAAACCGGCCATGGGGCCTCCTTCTCTCTGGGTTTCGCCGACGCTTTCGCCCGGGTACACTGCCACGAAATGCGCGAACAGCTTCTTACGTAGACCAGGGAGCGAACGCGGCCTCGCCGCGGCAGTTCCCCATGGGCCTCTCCTTCGAGAGGCTTTTTTGTTTCCGGAGGACGAATGGAACGGTACGACCCGAAACCGATCGAGGCGAAGTGGCAGCGCGTCTGGGAGGACGAGCGGACGTTCAACGTGCCCACGGAGCCCGGTCCAGACGTCCAGCACCACTACCAGCTCGAGATGCTCCCGTACCCGTCCGGCGTGCTCCACATGGGCCACGTCCTGAACTACACGCTGGGGGACGTCATCACCTGGTTCCGGCGTCGGAACGGCTGGGTCGTTCTGCGTCCGATGGGCTACGACTCGTTCGGCCTGCCCGCCGAGAACGCGGCGATCGCGGAGGGCGGGCATCCGCGGGAGATCGTGGAGCGGAACATCGAGACGATCCGCAGCCAGATGAAGAAGCTCGGCTGGGCGATCGACTGGGAGCGCGAGCTCTCGACCCACGACCCGGCGTTCTACCGCTGGACGCAATGGCTGTTCCTGCGCTTCTTCGAGGCCGGCCTTGCGTACCGGAAGGAGGCGCCGGTCAACTGGTGTCCGAACGACCAGACCGTGCTGGCCGACTCGCAGGTCATCGACGGCCATTGCGAGCGTTGCGGCGCGTTGGTCGAGGCGAAGAGCCTGGAGCAGTGGTTCTTCAAGATCACCGCGTATGCGGACGAGCTACTCGAGTACGACCTGCCGCCGGGCGGCTCCTGGCCCGAGCGCACCAAGACGATCCAGCGGAACTTCATCGGTCGCTCGGAGGGGGCCGAGATCCTGTTCCGCGTCGAGGAGCTCGACCAGGACATCCCGGTCTTCACCACGCGGCCCGACACGCTTTTCGGGGCCACGTTCTTCGTCCTGGCTCCCGAGCACCCGCTCGTCGCGAAGCTCGTCGCGGGAACGCCGCACGAGGAGGAGACACTCGCCTACGTTCGCAAGACCGCCGCAGCAGGCGCCGACGAGCGCGCGCAGGCCGATCGCGAGAAGACCGGCGTCGAGACGGGCCGCTTCGCCACGAACCCCGTCAACGGCGAGCGCATTCCCATCTGGGTCGCCGACTACGTGCTGATGGAGTACGGGACCGGCGCGATCATGGCCGTCCCCGGGCATGACGACCGCGACCGCGAGTTCGCCGAGAAGTTCGGTCTGCCGATCCGCCTCGTGATCGACGAGGACGAGCGCCTCGTCAACTCCGACCGCTTCGATGGGCAGCCCGCAGCCGACGCCAAGCGCGCGATCGTCGAGTGGCTCGGTGAGCAGGGACGCGGGGCCTCGGCGGTCAGCTTCCGCCTGCGCGACTGGAGCTGGTCGCGGCAGCGCTACTGGGGGTGCCCGATCCCGATCGTCTACTGCGACGATTGCGGAGTGGTTCCGGTGCCCGACGATCAACTGCCGGTGCTGCTTCCGGACATCGACGACTACAAGCCGAAGGGCACCGCGCCGCTCGCGACTGCGACCGACTGGGTCCGCACGCCGTGTCCCCGCTGCGGACGGGAGGGGCGGCGCGAGGTCGACACGATGGACACGTTCGTCGACTCCGCCTGGTACTTCCTGCGCTACGTCGACCCGCACGACGAAACGGCGCCGTTCCAGCGCGAGCACGTGGATCACTGGCTGCCGGTCACCGAGTACATCGGCGGCATCGACCACGCGACCGGGCACCTCCTGTACTCGCGGTTCTTCGTCAAGGTGCTGAACGAGCTCGGGCTCGTCGGGTTCCGCGAGCCCTTCGGCCGCGTGTTCCATCAGGGCTGGGTGCAGATGGGCGGTTCCAAGATGTCGAAGTCGAAGGGAAACGTCGCCGGGCCGGATGCCCTGGTCGCCGAGCACGGTGCGGACGCGGTCCGGCTGTACATCCTCTTCATGGGCCCGGCCGATCAGGACATGGAATGGACGGACTCAGGTCTCGAAGGCATGTCGCGATTCGTCCGGAGGCTCTGGCGGACGGTCAACGAGGTCGCGGATCGGCCTGTCGAGTCCGGCGGGAAAGCCGACGACCAGAGTCCGCTGCGGAAGAAGGCCCACGAGACGATCGCGCGGGTGACCGACGACATCGACCGCCGCTTCCAGTTCAACACGCCGATCGCGGCTGTGATGGAGCTCGTGAACGAGATCAACCGTGACGGCCACGACCCGGCCTCGCGCTTCGCCGCCGAGACGGCGGTGAGCCTGATCCAGCCATACGCTCCTCATCTCGCTGCGGAGCTGTGGGAACGTCTCGGACACGAGCGCGTCTGGCAGGAGCCGTGGCCTGAAGCCGATCCGGCGCTGCTCGAGCGTGACACCTTCGAGCTCGTCGTCCAGGTGAACGGCAAGGTGCGGGACCGGTTCGACGTGTCCGCCTCCCTGTCGGAGGACGAGCTGGTCGCGCGCGCGACCGCCTCGCCCAAAGTGCAGGCACAGCTGAACGGCAAGCAGATCCGCAAGACGATCGTCGTCCCGCGGAAGCTCGTGAACATCGTCGCCTCGTAGTCACTCCCGAGCGTAGGGGGGCGCGAGTTCTGACGAAGTCGTGACGGACACGGCACACGTTCGTTGTCACTATTGACGACATGCCGGACTTTCCGCTCTCGCGTCGCAGCGCGCTCATCGGGGCGGCGGTGCTGCTCGCCGTTCTCGTGCTTGCCGATCGACTGTTGCTAGGCGCGGGCGCGGCGCAGCCCGCGCAGGTGCTCCCGCCGCCGGCGGCGCTGACGACCGTCGAGGCTCGTCTTGTGGTCGACGTTGTCGGGGCGGTGCGACGGCCTGGTCTCTATCGCCTCGGCCAGGGCACGCGAGTCGCCGACGCGCTGGCACGCGCCGGAGGTCTGACGCCGAAGGCCGACCGCACCCTGGTGAACCTCGCCGCTCCCCTAGCCGACGGCGAGCAGGTGATCGTTCCTGCCCGCGTGTCGGGCGTCGTGGCAGGAGCGTCCGGCTCGGGGTCGGCGGCGGCAGCTCCGGCAGGCCCTGTGCACCTCAACGTCGCGACCCTGGAGCAGCTCGATGCGCTTCCGGGCGTCGGGCCGGTGACGGCTCAGAAGATCCTCGACTACCGCCAGAAGCACGGAGCGTTCGGCTCGGTCGACGAGCTCGACGCGATCTCCGGCATCGGGCCGGCTCGTCTCGATCAGCTGCGTGACCTGGTGGCACCTTGAGGGAGCGGCTGCTGGAGCTCGGAGGGCGGCCGCACCTGCTCGCGCTCGCGTTGTGCGTCGGCGTCGCGGCCGCGAACGTCGCGCGGGCGACGACCGTGCTGGTGCCGGCACTCGCATGCGCTCTCGTTGCGGTCGCCGGCACGCTCGACGGTCAACGGCGCCTCCTTGCCCTCGCGTTGGGGCTCGGGCTCGCCGGCTGGTGGTGGGGTGCCGTGCGGCTCGAGGCGCTCGATCGAAGCGTGCTCCGGGCTGAGGTCGGTCGTGCGGAGACGTCATTGCTCGTCGTGACGGCGCCGGCCCGCCGGAGCATGTTCGACCAGCGGATCCCCGCGCAAATGCTGAGGTTCGGCCGCCTCGGACTCCGCGAGCCGGTGTTGCTCGAGCTCCCGCTCGGTCGCTCGCCGCCCGAGGGCTCTCGGCTCGAGGTGCTCGGCGAGATTCGACTCCCGCGCGGGCCTTCCAACGGCTTCGACGAGCACAGCTGGCTGAAGCGGCGTGGCATCCACGTGGTGCTGCGCGGCGACCGCTGGCGGGTGGTGGGACGACGCGGCGGGGTTGCGTCCGTCCCGGACCGGCTGCGCGAACGGCTCGCCGGCTCGGTGGCGATCGGCGTGCACGGTGAGCGCCGCGGGGTCCTGATGGGCGTCGTCCTCGGCGACGACGGCGGGCTCTCGGACGAGCTGCGCCAGCGGTTTCGCGCGTCCGGTCTCTACCACCTCCTGGCCGTCTCGGGCCAGAACGTCGCGCTCGTCGCCGGCGCCGTGCTCGTGCTCGTCTGGCTGGCCGGCCTTCCGCGCTGGGTAGGACACGTCGGGGCGCTCGCCGGAATGGCTGGGTACGTGCTCGCCGTCGGGCCGCAGCCGTCGGTCCTCCGTGCGGGGGTGGCCGGAGCGCTCGGCTCGCTCGCGTGGCTTGCTGCGCGCCAGCGAGACCGCTGGTATTTCCTGCTGGTCGGCGCGCTCGTGCTCGAGGTCTGGAACCCGTATGTCGTGCTCGACGCCGGCTTCCAGCTCTCGTTTGCCGCGGTGCTCGCGATCTTCACGCTCGTCCGGCCGATCCTGCACTTCCTCGAGGGCTATCCGGTTCCACGCAGGCTCGCGGAGGTGCTCGCCGTGTCCACCGCGTGCGGGACGGCGACCGCGCCGGTTGCGTGGCTCCAGTTCCACGCAATCCCGCTGCTGACCGTTCCGGCGAACGCGATGGCCGCGCCCGCCGTCGTCCCGCTGCTCGGATTGGCGCTCGCAGCCGTGGCCGTCGCGCCGTTCTCGCCGGGTGCGGCGTCGGCACTCGACTGGCTGAACGGATGGTGCGCGGCCTACCTGGCGTGGTGCGCGCGCTTCGTCGGGGGCCTTCCGGGCGCGCAGATCCGATCCGGCTGGGCGGCCGGCGCGCTCGCGTGCGGCGCGCTCGTCGCCGCCGCCTATGCTTGGCGGCGATGGCCGAGGAGCTCAAGCCCGTCTATCTGATCGGCGGTGGGGACCGCCCGAAGATCGCGCGTGCGCTCCATCGTCTGCGGGCGCGCGTCGGCGAGGAGGCGGTCGACCAGCTCTCCGCCACCGAGACGACCGGGGAGGAGGCAGTGGCCTCGTGCAACGCCCTTGGACTCTTCGGCGCGGGCCGGCGTCTCGTGGTCGTCGAAGCGGTCGAGAAGTGGAAGGCGGCCGACGTCAAGGCGGTCACGGCGTACCTGGGCGCGCCGGCGCCCGACACCGTCCTCGCTCTCGTCGCGGAGGAGGTGAAGAAGGACTCGCCGCTGGCGAAGACCTGTGCAAAGGCGGGCGTCCTGCTTGTTTTCGACGTGTCCAAGCGGAAGGTGCCCGAATGGGTCGCCGAGCAGTTCTCGCTCGTCAATGCTCGCGCGGACCGGGCCGCATGTCAGACCCTCGTCGAGCTCGTGGGCGAGGATCTGTACGCGCTCTCGAACGAGGTCGCGAAGCTCGCGGCGTGGGCCGGCGGTGACCCGATCGGCGAGGCCGACGTTCGCCGCCTCTCGGCCGGTGGCGCGGAGGCGACCACCTTCGAGCTGACCGATGCCTGGGGTCGCCGCGACGTCGCAGCGGCGCTCGTCGCATGCGAGTCGCGACTCGAGCACGGCGACGATCCGAACCGCCTGCTCGGCTACCTCACGAGCCATGTCGGGCGGGTCGCGCAATGCCACGCCTGGGCGGCTGAAGGCGTGACTCCCAAGGAGGGCGCGTCGAGGATGCGGAAGGCCCCGTTCTACGTCCAGAAGCTCTTCGGGCAGGCGGCCAACTTCGGCGTCGACGAGCTTCGGGACGCCGTGGTTCGCCTCGCCGAGCTCGACCTTGCTCTGAAGGGCGGCTCGCGGCTTGCCGGCGATCTCGAGCTCGAGCGCGCGCTCGTCGAGATCACGCGACCGGCCGAGCCGGTTGTGGCCGCAGCGAGCTAGGAGCTCTTCGAGGAGACGAGCCGGGCGGCCTGCGCCTTGCGGCGCGCGGCGGTGTTTCGGTGCAGCGCACCCTTCGAGACCGCCTTGTCGAGCATGCGGACGAGTGCTTGGTGCTCAGCTTCGGCCACAGCCGAGTCGCCGCCCTCGACAGCGGCCTCGAGCCGACGGGAGATCGTCTTGACCGTCGAGCGGTAGCGCAAGTTCTGGAGCCGCTCCCGGCTCGCAGTCCGCACCCGCTTCTTTTGCTGTTCGATGTTCGGCATAGCGTGAAAACGCCCGCTCGTGCGGGCCGCGGGATGGTACCAAAGCAAGGGCGCAGCCGCCTGCCGCCGAATCGGGACGTATCGTGCCGCCGGGTCAGAACGTGACGCCAGACGCCTCATCCGCCGCGGCGCACCGCAACCGGCTCGCGTGGTCGACTGCGATCTTCGCGCTCGCCACCGGCCTGTCCCGGATCCTCGGGCTCGTTCGCGAGGTCGTCGCGGCGTACTACTTCGGCGTCGCAGGGAAGATCAACGCGTTCACCGTCGCGTTCCAGATTCCGAATCTCGTGCGCGCGCTCGTGGCAGACGCCGCCCTGTCCTCGGCGTTCGTGCCGGTGTTCAGCGAGCTGCTGGAGAAGGGCGATCGCAAGCGCGCCTGGAGGGTCGCCTCCACGCTCTTCTGGCTGATGCTCCTCGGGCTCGGCGGGCTGACCGCGCTGTTCATCCTGCTCGCGCCGCTGCTCATGCGGCCCTTCCATCCTGTCGACCTCAACCTCTCGGTCGGGCTGTCGCGGCTGCTCTTTCCGATCGTCACGCTGCTCGGCGTCTCGGGAATCGTCGTCGGGATCCTGAACAGCTACGAGCACTTCAGCGTGCCGGCGCTGACGCCTGTCTTCTGGAACCTCGCGATCATCGCCGGGCTCGCCATCGGCGTCCCACATGCCGGGACCGAGGACGCGAAGCTCTACGTCTACGCCGGGGCGATCCTGGCCGGGACTGTCATCCAGGTGCTGCTGCCAATTCCGTGGCTGCGCGGGCGCGACGACCGCCTGCGGATGGTGATCGACTGGCGCGACCCCGCCGTGGCGCAGACCTTCAAGCTGATGATCCCGGTCACGCTCGGGCTGGGGC
Organism: Gaiellaceae bacterium; assembly: GCA_033857355.1. GTDB lineage: Bacteria > Actinomycetota > Thermoleophilia > Gaiellales > Gaiellaceae > UBA5186. The sequence continues at coordinate 7,891 of JAWVDL010000030.1, forward strand.
TGATCAACGTGAACGCGGTCGTCGACACGCTGTTCGCCTCGCGGCTCATCGACCGGGACCTCGCCCCGGCCGCGATCGACAAGGCCTTCCGGCTCTACATGCTCCCGCAGGGCATGTTCTCGGTGGCGATCGCGACCGTTCTCTTCCCGTCGCTCGCGCGGCTCTCCGCCCGGCGCGACATGGACGGCTTCCGCCACACCGTCGGGCTCGGGATCCGCCAGATCGCGTTCCTCCTCGTTCCCGCCAGCGTCATCAGCGCGGTCCTCGCCGAGCCCATCGTCCGGCTCGTCTACCAGCGCGGCGCGTTCCACCCGGGCCAGACACCGGTCGTCGCCGCGGCGCTGGCGGCCTTCTCGGCCGGGCTGACCTTCAACGGGACGATGCTCATGCTGAACCGCGCCTTCTTCAGCCTGCAGTCGAACTGGATCCCGACCTGGGTGGCGCTCGGCAATCTCTTCGTGAACGGCGTCCTCGACGCGGTGTTCTACCGCTTCGGGATCTGGGGCATCCCGCTCGCCACTTCAGTGGTCAACATCGCGGGCACCGCGGTCCTGCTCGTCCTGCTGCGCCGCCGGCTGGGACGGATCGAGGCCGGGGAGACAGCGTCGGCGACCGTGCGGATCGTCATCGCGTCCGCGGTTCTCGGTGCGGTCGCGTTCGCGCTCTGGTACGCGCTCGACCGGGCGTTCGGGCGCTCCTTCCCGGCCCAGCTCCTCTCCGTCGGGGCAGCGCTCGTCGCCTCCACGGGCGCCTACCTCATTTGCTGCCGTTTGCTGGGAGTTCAGGAAACTCGAGCGTTGCTAAGTTTGCGAGACCGCTTCAGGAAAGCGTCTTAACGCATGGACCAAGCCAAAATCCGCAACTTCTCGATCATCGCGCACATCGACCATGGCAAGTCGACGCTCGCCGATCGGATCCTCGAGGTCACGCATACGGTCGCCGACCGGGACATGCGCGAGCAGCTGCTCGACTCGATGGAGCTCGAGCGCGAGCGCGGGATCACGATCAAGGCACAGGCGGTCCGAGTCCAGTGGAAGGGCCACCAGCTCAACCTGATCGACACGCCCGGCCACGTCGACTTCACGTACGAGGTCTCGCGGTCGCTGCAGGCCTGCGAGGGTGCGCTGCTCGTCGTCGACGCCGCCCAGGGAATCGAGGCGCAGACGCTCGCGAACGCGTACCTCGCGATCGAGAACAACCTCGAGATCGTCCCTTGCGTGAACAAGATCGACCTCCCGCAAGCGGATCCCGATCGCGCGGCCGCGGAGGTCGCCGAGCTGATCGGCGTCGGCCCGGGCGACGTGCTTCGCATCTCCGCCAAGACCGGCCACGGCGTGCCGGAGGTTCTCGACGCGATCGTCGACCGTGTTCCCGCACCGGAGGGCGACCCGACCGCGCCGGGCCGGGCGCTCATCTTCGATTCCTCCTACGACCAGTACCGGGGCGTCGTCGCGTTCGTGCGCATGGTCGACGGCAAGTTCACGCCGCGCGAGCCGCTGCGCGCGATGGCGCAGGGGACGCGCTTCGAGGCCGAGGAGCTCGGTTACTTCTCCCCGACCCGCACCGAGTCGCAGACGCTCGAGGCGGGCGAGGTCGGCTACGTGATCACCGGGCTCAAGGACGTCTCGAAGCTGCGCGTCGGCGACACGCTCACCTCCGAGGCGCGGCCCGCTTCCGAGCCGCTGCCCGGCTACAAGGATGTGAAGCCGATGGTCTTCGCCGGGCTCTTCCCGACCGATTCCGACGACTATCCCGAGCTCCGCGACGCGCTCGAGCGCCTGAAGCTGAACGACGCGGCGCTCGTCTACGAGCCGGAAAGCTCCCAGGCGCTCGGCTTCGGGTTCCGGTGCGGCTTCCTCGGCCTGCTCCACATGGAGATCGTCCGCGAGCGGCTCGAGCGGGAGTTCGACCTCGACCTGCTGGTCACGGCACCGACGGTCGCGTATCGCGTCAAGCGCGCGAACGGCGACTGGGTGGAGGTGCACAACCCGTCGGAGATGCCAGACGAGGTCGAGGAGGTCGAGGAGCCCTACATCAAGGCGTCGATCATCGTCCCGAAGGACTACGTCGGCTCGGTGATGGAGCTGAACAACGAGCGCCGCGGCAGATTCGACCACATGGAGTACCTCTCGGAGGAGCGCGTCCTGCTCGTCTACGAGTTGCCGCTCGCGGAGATCGTGCTCGACTACTACGACCAGCTGAAGTCGCGCACGCGCGGGTACGCGAGCTTCGACTACGACCTCTCCGGCTTCCGACCCGGGAAGCTCGTGCGCGTCGATGTGCTCGTCGCCGGCGAGCCGGTCGACGCGCTGTCGCTGATCCTGCACCGCGACGCCGCCTACGACCGCGGCCGCATGCTGGTCGAGCGGCTGCGGGAGGAGATCCCGCGCCAGTTCTTCGACGTCGCGATCCAGGCCGCGATCGGCTCGCGCGTGATCGCGCGAGAGACCGTGAAGGCGCGCCGCAAGGACGTGCTCGCGAAGTGCTACGGCGGCGACGTCTCGCGCAAGCGCAAGCTGCTCGAGAAGCAAAAGGCGGGCAAGAAGCGCATGAAGCGGGTCGGCGCCGTCGAGGTACCCCAGGAGGCGTTCCTCGCCGTGCTGAACCTGAACGGGGAGAAGAAGTGAGCGCTGGCAGGGTTCGTCACCTCTACGTGCATCTGCCGTTCTGCTCGGCGCGGTGCGGCTACTGCGACTTCGTCACGCTCGTCGGTCGGCGGGAGGGGCATGGCGGATACGTGGACGCGTTGGTGCGAGAGCTGGAGCTCGAGCGGACGCTGCTCGCGCCGGAGCTCGACACCGTCTTCCTCGGCGGGGGCACTCCGACGTTCACCGAACCGGCGGCGCTGGAACGGCTCCTCGACGCGCTTCCGGCCGCGGCGGAGGTCACGGTCGAGGCGAACCCGGAGACGGTGACGCCGGAGCTCGCGGAGCTCTTACGGCGCGGCGGCGTGACGCGCGTGTCGCTCGGCGCGCAGTCCTTCCAGCCCGCGCTGCTCGCGGTGCTCGATCGCCGTTGTGGCCCGGATGACGTCCGAAGCGCGTTCCATACTTTGCGTGATGCCAAGTTTGACAACATATCGCTGGATCTCATTTACGGGATCCCGGGCCAGAGCGCCTCCGATCTCGAGCGAGATCTCGACGAGGCGCTCGAGCTCGGGCCTGAGCACATCTCGTGCTACGAGCTCGAGGCGAAGCCCGGAACGCGCTTCACGCACGAGCA
>JAWVDL010000031.1:0-3273 GCA_033857355.1 Gaiellaceae bacterium
GGTGACCGCGCGTTCCCATCGAGCGGATGAACACGCCGGGATCGAGGAAGTGGTCGGCGAGCCGGATGCGGTCGCCGAGAAGCGCGCCTTTCGTGAACGGGCTCGAGGGATCGACGGAGATCACGCCGACCGTCAGCTCCTGCGCGCGCACGTGGCGCACGAGCGAGCTGATCAGGCTCGACTTGCCGACGCCGGGCGGGCCCGTGACGCCGATCGCGTAGGCGCCGCCCGTCTCCGGATAGAGCTCGCGCACGAGATCGTAGGCGAGCGGCTCCGAGTTCTCGACGAGCGTGATCGCGCGCGCCAGCGCGCGCCGGTCGCCCGCGCGCACCCCGGCCGCGAGCGTCTCGCGCGTCCAGTCCCCTCGCGCCACGGACGGGATGCTACGGGCGGGACAGCTCGGACGCCTCGTCCCGCGGCGCCAGCGCCAGCGCCAGCAAGGCGACGACGACGTAGATCGCCGCGGCACCGCCCCACACCCAGCGCGCTCCGACCGCGTCCGTGATCTGGCCGCCGACGAGCGTTCCGGCGACGAAGGTCACCGCGGTCGCGCTCATGAGCAGGGTGATCACACGGCCGCGGAACTCGTCCGAGGCTCCGCGCACCACGTAGGTGTAGTTGCAGACGACCGCCGCGCCGTTCCCGATTCCGGAGACGACGACGCACAGCGCCGCGACCCAGACGTTGGGAGCCACCGCGGCCACGCCGAACCCGATCGCCATCAGCGCGAACGAGAGCACGTACGAGGTCGAGACGCCGCGCCGCTCGATCCAGGGCGCAGCGAGCAGGCTGCCGAGCGCGAGACCCAGGCCTGCGGCGCCCGCGAGGAGGCCGAAGCCGAAGTCGCCCGAGTCGAGCGACACCTTCGCGAACGCGATCTCGGAGACGTTGATCGCGCCGTTCGCGAGGATGGCGGTCGTCCAGACGACGAGGACTGTCATCAGCGCGACCGAGCGGACGACCGCGCGCATCCCGTCGCCGACGTCTCGGAGCAGGCCTCGGGTCGCGCTGACCGCCGTCTGGAGCTTCGAGGCCGGCACACCGGCGATCAGCGCGGCGGAGAGCAGGAAGCTCGCGGCATTGATCCAGTACGCGAGATGCGGCCCCTGTGCGGCCACGAGGAGCCCCGCAAGCGGCGGCCCCAGCGCACTCGTCCCGTTTTCGATCGCCTGCAGCAGCGCGTTGGCGCTCGTGACGTCCTCCTCCTCCACGAGGTTCGGCACGCCGGCATAGAGCGCGGGGCGGAAAACGCTCCAGGCCACCCCGGCCACGGCCGCGAGGAGCACGATCCCGAGTGCGCTGTGCACGAAGGGCAGGGCGGCGAAGACCCCGAACCGGGCGAGGTCGGAGGCGATCATCAGCCGGCGGCGCGAGAGGCGGTCCACGAACGGCCCGAGCACGAGCCCGACCACGATCGTCGGCAGGAACTCCACGATCACGAGCGCGGCGATCCAGACCGCCGAGTGCGTCCGGTCGAAGACGTCCACCTGCAGGGCGATCGCCGCGAACCACGTGCCCATCCCCGAGCCGAGCGCGGCGAGCGAGATCAGCCTGAACGGCCCCGGACGGCTGAGGAGACCAAGTTGCCTGCCGAACCAACGTTGACCCACGGCAGGACGCTAACGCGTTATGACACGTCCGCGACGGCGAGACGGCTCAGAGCCTCGCCCAGCAGCCCGTTCTCCTCAGGGGTACCGACGGTGACGCGCACCGCTCCCGGGGCTCCGAAGGCGTGCAGAGGACGGACGATCACCCCGAGCCGCAGCAGCGCGTCGAAGAACGGTCGCGCGTCCTCCCCGACCTCCGTGTACAGGAAGTTCGCGACCGCGGGACCGGCCGGCTCGAGCCCGTGCTCGCGCAGCGTTCGCTCGAGTGCTGCGCGACCCTCGGCGTTGACGGCCCGCCGCCGCTCGAGCTCGGTGGGCGCGTGGAGGCTTGCAAGCGCCGCGGCCTGAGCGTCGGCCGTGACGTCGAAAGCGCGTCGCGTCTTGCCGAGCGCGGTGACGAGCGCCGCCGGACCGATCCCATAGCCGACGCGCAGGCCGGCAAGCCCGTAGATCTTGGAGAACGTGCGCAGGACGAAGACGCGCCGGCCCGCCTTCGCATACTCCTCGATCGCGTCGGGAAACTCGGGCTCGTCCACGTACTCGAAGTACGCTTGGTCGATCACCGTGAGCACGTGCTCGGGGACGCGGTCGAAGTAGGCGTCGAGCTCGGCCCGCGTGTTCATCGTCCCGGTCGGGTTGTTCGGGTGGCAGACGTACACGAGCTTCGTCTGCGCAGTCACGGCGCCGAGGAGCGCATCGAGGTCGTACCGGTGCTCGCGCAAAGGCATGGTCCGAGCGGTCGCGCCCGCTTTTCGCGCGTAGATGACGTAGCTCGGGAAGGACGGCCAGCCGCAGACGACCTCGTCTCCCGGGCCGAGCACGGCCTGGGAGAGCGTGTCGATCACCCCGTCCGCGCCTGCGCCGAGCGCGACCTCCTCGAAGGCGACGCCGTGCTTCTCCGCCAGCGCGGCCCGCAACCTGTACGCGCCGCCGTCCGGGTACCGGTTCAGCTCGGCGCTTGCCACGGAGAGCGCCTCGAGCGCCTCTGGGAACGGGCCGAACGGGCCCTCGTTCGACGCGAGCTTGATCACTCGCTCGAGCCCGAGCTCGCGCTGGACCTCCTCGACGGGCTTTCCCGGCTCGTACGGCTGGAGATCGGCGAGGGAGCTTCGGAAGAAGCTGTCCGAGAGCTCCGCGAACCCGCTCACGCTATGCGGCGGGCTCGAAGTCTTCGTCGTCCGACAGCCGGTACCAGATCCAGAGCGCGCCCAGCACGACCACGAAGAGCGACGCGATCGCCGAGCGATTCGGCCGCATCGAGTCGTCGACGGTGCCCGGGATCGCCGCCTTGGCCTTCTTCTTGGCCATCCGCTTTCCGGCCTCCCAGACGATCCACCCGAGCATGGCGTTCCGCCGGTTCATGATCCCCATCTCTCGCTCCTTTCGTCGGCCGCGAGGCTATCCAAAGGAGCAGGCCGCCGGGGGAGCCTTGCGACTCCCCCGGGACCAGACCCAGGACCCGCGGGCGGCATGGTCCTGGGTGGGGACGAGGGCACGTCCTGCAACCAGAGATGCCGAACCGCGCCGAAACTTGCGCTTAGGGCTTGATCTTCGGCTTGAGCGGGTCGGGAACGCTGACGGGGACCTGCGGCACGCTGACCTCGGGGAGACCTTTCCCGTTCCCGCCGCCATGCTTGTCGCCGCCGCCGTTCTGGCTGCCGGATGG